>JAFYWV010000017.1 GCA_017546505.1 Bacteroidaceae bacterium | reverse complement strand
TAAAGGATAGCGCGCTCGTTGTTCCAAGACTCGAACACTGCGCAAACAGCACCCCACAACTGCTCGTAAGCATCAGTCGGGAAGTCCTTGCCGGTCTGTGCCTTGACAGCAGCCTTGAACTTTGCAACAAGCTCCTTCAAAGCCTCTACGCTGAGGTCCTTGTCAAGAACAACACCCTGCTCCTCCTTAACCTTCTCAATGATAGCCTCGAATGGGTCAATCTCCTCTTTGCTTGTAGGCTTCATACCCAAAACAACGTCACCGTACATCTGTACGAAACGGCGGTAAGAGTCCCAAGCGAACTTCTCGTTGCCTGTCTTCTTTGCAAGACCCTCTACAACGATGTCGTTAAGACCGAGGTTGAGAATTGTGTCCATCATACCTGGCATAGATGCGCGGGCACCTGAACGTACAGAAACCAACAATGGGTTAGTTGGGTCGCCGAATGTAGAGTTCATCAAGTTCTCGATGTTCTTTACTGCGGCCTGAACCTCTGCCTGGAGAAGTTCGATAACCTTTTCTTTACCGAGGCTGTAGTATTCGCCACAAACTTCAGTTGTGATGGTGAAACCCGGAGGTACCGGAATGCCGATGAGGTTCATCTCGGCAAGGTTAGCACCTTTACCTCCCAACAAGTTTCTCATTGACGCATTACCTTCAGCAAGGCCATTACCAAAGGTGTAGACTCTTTTGTCTGCCATAAATTTTTGAGTTTATTGTTTGTTGATAAATAAAAAATGTTTTGCTGTTCACGCATTGGGCACATCGCTAAAAAAAAGTGTGCTCAACTAATTTGCAAATATAACAAAAATGTTTGTAATCCTAAATTTATACGAGGAAATATCATATAATAAACCAAAAAAAATAAGTTCGGTTGTTAAAAGTGCTGTTTGTAGTGATTTTTGCAGTATCTTTGTGTTGGATTTTTGTAACTTGCGGGTTTTGTACCTGTGCGTACACGTTTTATTTGGTAAAATCTTATATACGATATATAATGGCAAGGAAAAAGAAAGAGCTGCCGCTGCTTGAGCGGATTGAGATTACCGGCGTCGCTGCCGAAGGTAAAGCACTTGCTCGTGTCAACGACCTGGTCGTTTTTGTGCCTTTTGTGGTTCCCGGTGATGTTGTTGACTTGAAAGTGAAACGTAAAAAACATAGTTACGCCGAGGCTGAGGCTGTGAAATTCTATGAGTATTCTCAGGAGCGTGCAGAGCCTTTCTGCAAGCATTATGGTGTTTGTGGCGGTTGCAAATGGCAGTGTCTTGCGTACGAGCATCAGTTGAAATACAAGCAACAGCAGGTTGTCGATGCGTTGACCCGTATCGGAAAAGTGGAGTTGCCCGAGGTTATGCCTATTCTTGGTTCGGAGCAGACCCGTGAGTATCGCAATAAATTGGAGTTTACTTTCAGCAACAAGCGTTGGCTGACTTGGGACGAGGTAGAGCAGGGTGTCAAATATGATAATATGAACGCATTGGGCTTTCATATTCCGGGTGCTTTTGATAAGGTTCTGGATATTGAGGAGTGTGCGTTGATGCAGGGTTTGAATAATCGTTTGCGCAATGGAATAAGGGATTTTGCAAATAAGGAAGGCATTCCTTTCTATGACTTGCGCTCTCATTCGGGTGTGTTGCGCAGTATGATGTTGCGCACCTCTACTACAGGCGAGGTGATGCTTCTTCTGCAGGCGAGAGTGGAGTGTGAAAATGACAAGATGCGGCTTGAAAAAACTTTACAATTCGTGGCAGATGAGTTCCCCGAGGTTACTTCGCTCTTGTATGTGATAAACAATAAATGCAATGATACTTTTGGCGACCTTGAGGTTGTTACCTTTAAGGGTACGGATGTGATATATGAGGAGATGGAGGGTTTGCGTTTCAAGGTTGGTCCAAAATCTTTTTATCAGACAAACAGCAAACAGGCCTATAACCTCTATAAGGTGGCGCGCGATTTTGCGGCGCTGACGGGCAACGAGGTTGTGTATGACCTTTATACCGGTACCGGAACAATTGCCAATTTTGTTGCGCGAAATGCCAAGAAGGTGATAGGTGTGGAGTATGTTGAGGATGCAATCATTGACGCACGTATCAATGCCGGACTGAACGGTTTTGACAATCTTACTTTCTTTGCAGGTGATATGAAGGATATCCTGACCCGCGATTTCATTAGCGAACACGGAATGCCTGATGTGATAATTACCGACCCTCCTCGTGCAGGAATGCATAACGATGTCATCGATACCATTCTTTTTGCTGCTCCAAAACGTATAGTCTATGTGAGCTGTAATCCTGCAACGCAGGCTCGTGACTTGCAGTTGCTGGATGTCGATTACAAGGTGGTGGCGGTGCAGCCTGTGGATATGTTTCCTCACACGCATCACGTAGAGAATGTTGTTCTGCTTGAACGCAGGTGTTCTTGATAATTGAAAATCAGTATAATATGCAACGTAAAATAAAAAGTCTGTTGACATTCAAGGTTGATGAGGCTGCGCAGCTCATAGCGTTTGTTATGGAGAAGATGCACGGCGTGAGCCGTAACAGAGCAAAAGCTTTAATCACCAATAGGGTAGTTCTTGTAAATAATACAATTACAACTCATCCTCTTGCAGAATTGAACCCCGGTGATATTGTGCAGCTCGATCGTTCTAAGCATAAGAAAGCGTTCCATTGCAAGGAACTTGACATTGTCTTTGAGGATCCTTATCTGTTTGTTGTTGATAAACATCCCGGATTGCTTTCAATGAGTAATAATTCTCGTCAGCAGACTGTGCAGACAGTGTTGAACCGTTACCTTGAAAAAGGCGGTGGCCGCAACACTTCGCACCTTGTGCATAGACTCGATCGTGACACGTCGGGTTTGATGGTCTATGCCAAGGATGTGCAGACTCAACAGTCGCTCATCAATGGTTGGCAGCAGCTTGTAAGTGACCGCCGTTATCTTGCTTTGGTAAAAGGGGAGTTTGAACAGAGCCGTGGGCGTATACAGTCGTGGCTTACTGAGGATAAGAAATTTATAACTCATTCAAGTCCAGTAGACAATGGTGGTAAATATGCTGTGACACATTATAATGTATTGGCTTCATCTAATGGCTATTCGCTTGTGGAATGCGAGCTTGAAACAGGCAGGAAGAACCAGATTCGCGTTCATATGGCCGAGCTTGGACATCCGGTTGTAGGTGACCGTAAGTATGGTAGCGATGAAGACCCTATGCGTCGTCTTGGACTTCACGCATATATGCTTTGTTTCACTCATCCCGTTACGGGCAAGCACCTGCGTTTCGAGACACCTGTTCCTTTCTGTTTTGAAAAGTTGCTCGGTGGCAAATAGAGGTCTGTAAATTCTTTGCTCAGTGAAACGGTTTGTTCTGCTCTTTTCGCTTTTGTATGTTTCGCATCCTGCTGATGCGCAGTCGTTGAGTAGTGCAGTGCTTGACGCTCCACGTACATATAAAAAAGTTTCGGACCGACCGGTGTGTTTGCGTGCGAGCGAGGTTAATGAGATTGAGAAACTGACCAGGAAGATTTTTGCGAAAATAATGCAGTCCAATGAGCGTGCGAGGAAAAAACTGGCGCGTGAACTTGCACGTAAATATAAGTTGGGTGACCGTATTATAGTGCGTGGCGATAGTGGACGTGATGTGAGAAGTGTTGCAAATGCTTTGGTTAAAAAACTTTACATAAATGCCGAAGATGTCATTCCGACATTTGACAACGGTGCACTGCTTGATGGCGAGCTTTACGATGCTCTTTTGCGTTTCCAAAAGGATAAGAAACTGCCTGTTGACGGCAGGGTTACAAAAGATGTTGTAAAGGAACTTAGAAAACGTAAATGAATAAACCGAACAGCGCGCTGTTCGGTTTATTCATTGATTGTTTACATAACAACAATCTGTTTAATTCTCAACAGGTTTTTCAGTTCTCTGTAAGCTTTTGTGTTGTTGCATCCCAGCAGCATTGTCTTTCCGCCACTCTTTTTGCTCTCGATGATGCATTGGTCGCGGTTCAAAATCCAGATGTTGTTCTTTTTGTCGATGGAGATTCGTATAGCAAGCTCCCCCTCGTATCTCTCAAGCTTCATACTGCTGTATACGGTGTGGATGTGTTTGTCATCACATATTATATCAATGCTTCCTCTGGTATCAAAATGAATGCTGTAGTTATTCTTCGTTTGCTTATAGTTATTGCCTCTTTTTGCCACAAATGTCTTCTGGTAGTCAAGTTTGTAGCTGTAGTGGTTAATGTTCTTTGCCGAGGTGTCGTAAATAGCGGCTGTTGTGTAGCCGCCACGCCAACTGCTGTTGTCGTGTTTGGTTATTATAAAGCGGTCATTTGTTGTCTTGGGTACTAGTACAGTATTGTATTTGCTTTCCAATATAAAATGTGTGTCATTCTCGCCGACCTCGTCAAACTCGGCCCACAAGCCACGTTTCATATTTGGGCGATACTCCTTCCATTTGCCGTTGTCGCGTACAAAGTAACCGTCGTACTCGGTACTCGTGCCGGTGTAGCAATAAAACAGTCCGTTGCCCTCGGGGCACATTGGGTAGACTCTGATTGTGTTGTAGACTATCTGCCAATCACCATTTTTCTCGCGGTCTACGTAAATCTTGTCGCGTGCAAGCTTGGGAACCGATACGCGGCAACGCTTGCTGTCGAGGAAGTAGAATTTGTCGTTTTCGTCGTACTGTTTGTACTCGTTCCAAGGCTCGGGTTTATCCTGTGGGCGGTATTCGGTCCATTTGTCGCCGTTTTTTATGAAGTATCCGCCTTCGTATGCCACGAGTGCTGTTGTCTGTGCAAATGCTGTTACTGCAAATAGTAGCAGCAGGGTGAATAAAATGCTCTTTTTCATAATTGTATTTTGTTATTTTAATTTATTCATATATCCGGTGGTGAAGTGGACACCGCTGTCGTATGTGACACCGTTTATTTCGACTTCTCCCTCTATCAACTCAATATTTCCATCGCTGATTATGATGTTTTCGCCTTTGACAAAACCTCTTTCGCCATTTATGCTGATATCATTCAGGGCATCGTTGAATGCTTCTATGCCGCCTACGATAATGTCCATTTGACAATGCTTCTCGCCGGGGAAGTCGTAGATGAGAATGTTTGTACAATCATCGTAAAGGTGAAGAAAACAATAATCATCCGTGTCGACCCTCTCGATAAGTCTGAACCCTTTGTATCTGTGGCTGTCGTCCTTGCCGTCAAGGTAGAAGAACTGTTCAAGGTCGTTTTTCATTCTCTCATATCCCAGGGCTGTTGTAGAACGGCGGTAAAGGTAGGCCGGCTCGTTGCCCGGTATCTCGCTTGCAAAACGTGCCTTTATGCCGTCGGAGTAGCCTTCCACGTTCCAACCGATGCAGGGCTCTTTCTTTTTTGTTGTGTAGAGCATTGCAATTTCTGTGGCTGTCAAGACGTTGTAGGTCTGTCCATCGGTGTTGCAGAAACAGATGCTGTTTATCCATTCATATATGCCGCTTCTGGCATTTTGAGGGATTACAATGAACTCCTTTCCGGTGCTGGGGATTTTTACCTCTCCCGGTGCTACTCTTTGGTCAATCCAATAATCAATAAGGGCTATTTCGTCTTGCCACGCCTTGCGTATTGAGTCTGCCCTTGTCTTTAACTTTTTGAGTTCCTCTTTGCTTGTGGCACTCTGTGCCTTTTCTTTGAGTTCCTGAATCATTGGCATATAGTAGTCAAAGAGTTCCAGCGTAATGTCTCCGGGAATCCTTCTTTCAATGCTTTCGGCCTCTGAAATGTCTATAAGTTCTGCCGGCCTTTCACCTGTTATGCACGACTCACCGATGTATACGTCGCCGTCGCGGTTGTTGAAATAGACCTCGTGTGAGTGTATTTCTACATCTCCGGTCTCTCCAATCTCGAAATAGAGGTTTACCGCCGAGCCTTTGACAATTGTGACTGTCAAGCTCTGAGAGTGTGCATAGTCTGCTATTGCCAAACCGTATGTGTCGCCCTGGAATATTATTGCTTGGCTTCCGCTTTCTCTTGTGCAGAACATCAACTCCATACCGAATATCTCCTCGGCAAAGTAGATATCGTATTTTTCGATTATGGCACTCAGTGCCTTGTAACTCTTCTCGTCAACGGAGTTTATTGCGTAAATCCCCTTTTCTTTATTTTTGCTCTCGTTGCGTGGTCCATTTCCCGGGGCTCTCAACTCTTCAATGAATTTCTTCAGCTCCGGGTTGGTAATCTCCTGTGCTATCAGGCTGCCTGTGGCAAGGAGGAGTATAGTAAGTGTGAAAAGTATCTTTTTCATTATAGAATTTTTTATCAATATAAATCAATGCCTAAATCGTTGAATTCCAGAAACGACTCGTATGAGAGACCTGCAACAAACACCACTGTGATTGTTGTGTCGTTGCCGTAGTCTGTCACCACAAGAGTGTTCCCTTGTCCCGAGTATATTGCTACCATTCCACCGCCATCTCTGTTGGATGCCATAAGTGTCATACCCAATACCTCCTCTTTCTCTTGCAGGAGTGGTTGCAGGGCGGCTTTCATAACGTCATATCCCTGCTTGCCGTTTGTGAAAAAGCGGCGAAGGCTTTTAAGTGACTTTATGAATGACAGCACTTCACACCCTTCTTCGTCGAGGTCAATTCTGACAAAGAGTTGCTTGAACATATTTGCCGAAATATAGGCATAGCTTATCTCGTCCGATTTTATCTTTGCCAGGTTATGTACAAACCATTCGACTTCGCTCTTCTGTGGTTGCTGGGGTGGTGCGGCCCACACTCCCGACACTGTGAACATCAGCGTAAGTATTATAAATAACTTCCGTTTCATATTACTTGGTTTTATATATTATTCTTCTCTTTGCTCATTTTGATTGATGACCCAAGTATTGCTTCAATCTCCTTTATGTTGTTCTGTGTGGAGTTTACAGCAATGCTTATCTCTTTGAATGCTGCTTCAAGACAACGCATAGCATCCTCGGGGTTATCAAAAGTGTCTTTTTCTGTGCAGTAAGCAGTTTCTTCGTCACTTTGCTGTGTGGCGGGCAACAAATGTCCGGCAGTGAACAGGCACAGGATGGCTGCCGCCGAAGCTGCGCTGTAACGCATCACGCGTGGAAAGGCAACCAACCGCTTGCGCATTTTTGTTATGCTCTTCTCCTTCTTTGCTGCCGGTGTGTTCTTCTTGGCAAGCTTATCAATCATTGCTTCAAGGCGAATCTCTGCACCGTCGGGCAAATCTACCTCTTCCTGATCACGGCAAAAGGCCAGAATTATCTCCTTGTCCTTGCGGAGTTCGGCCGGAACATCGTTCTCCTTTAGATAGCGACAAAGCTTTCGCTCCTCCTCGGCTGTGAGTACGGCGTCGAAGAACCGTTCAATCATCATCTTTAACTTTATTTCTTCCATAAACTCCTTTATATATTGTCGTAAAACTCTCTGAATTTCTTTCTCACTCTCGAAATTATCACTCTGATGTTTGTCTGTTGCAGCCCTGTTGTTTTTTCAATCTCCTCAATCGTGCAACCATTCATTTTCATTTTTATAATTTTTTGTTGCACTTTCGGCAGGCCGGCAAGGAAATGTTCCAAACACTCTTCGGCTTCTTTCTTGTCTGTTTCGGGTGGTGTGTGAATAGCAATTTCATCGGCTTGTATCTGCTCTTTGTTGTCGTGGGCCCTAATCTGTCGCCAGCGATCGATACATATATTTCTGAGCAGTGTACGCAGGTAAGCATCGGTGGCTACAAGGTTCTTGAGTTCATCCTTTTTCTCCCACAGCTTCATATAAAGGTTCTGCACGGCATCTTCCGCCTCAAATCTGTCGCAAAGCATTCTGTATGCCTCGCGATAGAGCATCTGCTGCAGCGGCATAAACCGCTTTTTGAATTCGTCGTGTGTCACCTTTACTTTGTTGTTTGTGGTTGCTTTTTGTCTATAAGACGGATGAATGTGAGAATTGTTACACAATGAGACAAAAAAAGTTGAAGAAATCCGCGTATTTCTTCAACTTTTAGGCCCAAATAGTAAATATATGGACTACTCCTCAACCTCAATGTAGTTTTTCAGGCCGTTCCAAAGTCCTGTATTGTATTGTCTTTCAATGGTGTTCTCAACCTTGTCGGGAATGTTGCAGAAGAAGTCGATACCCGTAAACTGCTCAAGGAAATCTATTGTGCAAACCTCGGTCTGGCTATATCCGTTAACGTGTTTGAAGAGCAGGCCAATGCTTTTATAGGTGTTGTTCTTGAGGCATAGAAGTGCCATAAAGTAGTAGTTGGGGACAGTGGGGCAACTGTTTACAATGCGGTATTCTCCCTCTCTTATTGTAGCACCCTTTACAACATAGAGTGTGTCGCAGAAACCGCTGTTGCGTCCCCAACCTTGTACAAGGCCTTCGCAGTCGCTCCACGCACCGGTGTTGAAGCGGCTGTACATTGGTGATATGTTGCTGTAGTAGAATGTCTGCTCATTGGCATCCTTTGAATATACGCGGTCGTATGATGCAACAACGTGGCCGCGGACAAAACCGTTGCGGTTGATATCGTTCTTGGTCATTACATACTCCTCGGGCATATCCGGGTTGGGCTGGAACGGGTCGCCTCCCCATTCGGTGTTGTCCCAGTTGTCGCGTTTCCAACTGATGGCTCTGTTGCTTGCGTCGAATGTGAATGCTGTCCAGCGACAATGCTTGCGCTCCTTGTTGTGAGCAATGCTGTATGTTACATTCTCCTTGCCGTTTACGGTTGTGGTGTGTGCGAGGTAAAGATCGCCTGCCTGTATTGCCGGTACTTCAATGCGTGTGGAGTGTTTTGCGTGGCCTATGTTGGCGTTCTTGTTATTGGGGTCTGTGGCTGACGCCTCGTGCCCAATCTCATTGCACGATATTGACAGTGTTAGGGCGATGATGGCAAGAAGTGCTTTTTTCATATTGCGTGAGGTGTTTGTGAAAGGGTAAGACCTGTTGTTTTATTGGGCATAAAAAAAGGTGTACTGAAATACACCTTTTATATAAATCGTCAAATTCGATTACTTCTTCAAAGTCTTGCTGTAACGGCTCATAAACTTGTCCACACGACCTGCTGTGTCGACCAACTTTGCCTTACCGGTGTAGAATGGGTGAGAAGTGTTAGAGATTTCAAGCTTAATCAATGGATAGGTCTCACCTTCGAATTCGATAGTCTCTTTTGTGTTGCAGGTAGACTGCGAAAGGAAGCAGTCGCCATTTGACATGTCCTTGAATACAACCGGACGATAAGCTGCGGGATGAATGTCTTTTTTCATTATTTTTATTGTTTTAAATTAAATATTCGCTTTCACAAAATTGTGCGCTTTACTTTACGAGGTGCAAAGGTAACTTCTTTTGAGCAAATGGCAAAACTTTTTTTGTTCTTTTTTGTGTCATTCGCAAAAAATGGTTGAACCAAGTCTGATGTGTGTGCTGCCGTGCTCAATGGCTATTGGATGGTCGTCGCTCATTCCTGCCGAAATTATGCAGAACTTTTCATCGCTTTGAAAGTGCTTCTCTTTGATTTCATTGAAGAGTTGTTGTGCACCGGCGAACTCTGCGTGTATCTGCACCAGGTTGTCAGTGTTGCTTGCCATACACATTATGCCGTGCAGCTCAATGTTCTCCAGCTCTCGCCAAAGACCCTGAGCAAGCATCTCCTTGCACTCTCCCGGGGTGAAACCGAATTTTGTCTCCTCTTGTGCAATGTGTATCTGCAACAGACAAGGGATTTTGCGCCCGGCTTTTGCACCTTGACGGTTTACCTCGCACAGCAGTTTGTAGCTGTCTATACTGTGAATGAGGTGCACAAACGGGGCTATGTATTTGACCTTGTTTGTCTGCAAGTGCCCGATGAAGTGCCATTTGATATCTTTAGGCAGTGCTTCATATTTTGCTGTGAGGTCCTGTGCCTTGCTCTCGCCAAAATCGCGCTGTCCGGCATCATAGGCGGCCTGAACGGCCTCTGTCGGGTGATATTTCGATACGGCAATGAGCGTCACCCCTTGTGGCAGGGTGGCGCGTATTGCCTTTATTTTTTCGCCTATGCGGTTATGCCTCATAGTGGAAAATGTCAATGATTGCACTTTCGTTGACCGATGCGAGGTTGTAGTCCATTATGGAGTCCTCCATATGTTTGTTGAGGTTCTTCACGGCGTTTGTCACGTCCTCGGCCTTTACAAGGATTACAACCGATGATTTCTTCTCTTTTGCCGAAACCTCGTCGATTGTCACCATTGTAATCTTGCACTTGAACCACTTGTCGGCAGTCTCGCTCTGGCTGTCAACAAGTTCATTGTATTTTGTGCGCTCCATCTTGTTGATGTTGAACTCGCCTGTTACCTGTGGCTGTAGCTCTTTGGTGATGCGTTTCTCAATCTCGGTGAATGTGAAACCCTGCACCAGATAAACCTCGTTCACTTTTGTGTTAAGTCCTTTTTCTCCGGGACGCTCGTATGTGACTTTTACTTCGAACCAACTTTGTACCATATAGTATAATCAGTTTTTAATGTTATTGAATTTGATGTTACAAAGTTAGTAAATGAAAATTTTTATTTGTTGCTTTTTTGCTTTTTTTGCAAAATATTTTTTTGCATACGGCAGAGTGGAACTATATCTCCCAATCCCTCCCTGTTCCATAGTGCCTGATTTTGTGTCTGATATATTCGCGTGCAAAGAAGTTCCCGTTGTCTACCCGTCTGAGCAGTGTCTGGCTGTATTCGCTGAAAGATGCAATCCCGCGTCTTGCCACGCCGCTTGTCATCGCTGCTTGTGCAACAGCTGCCGATACTTTTGTGAGCAGGCGTCTGTCGCTTGGCTTGGGCAGGATATATTCGTGTCCGAAGGTGAATGTCCTGCCATATTGCTCTGTAATCTCTTTCGTAATCTCCTCTTGGGCAATTCCGGCAATGGCTCTTGCGGCAGCAATCTTCATTGCCTCATTTATTGTGGTCGACAGCGTGTCAAGTGCTCCGCGGAACAGGTAGGGGAACGACAACACATTGTTTATCTGGTTGGGGCTGTCACTGCGTCCTGTAGCAACAACGGCATCGGCGCGCAGCTGTTTTGCGCGGCTGTACGATATTTCGGGTTCGGGGTTGGCGAGCGCGAATATTATTGGTGACTCTGCCATCGATTTTATGTCGTTGTCGCTCAACAGGCCTCCCTTTGAAAGGCCTATGAAAACATCACTCCCATCTATTGCTTGCGATAGGGTGGTGGCTTTTGAGTCGGTGGCAAAGCGGCGTTTCATCTCATTGATGTCTGTGCGTCGGGTGTTGATGACTCCTTTGCTGTCAAGCATTGTAATCCGGTTGGGTTCTATGCCCATTTCAAGCAGCATATTTGCGCTTGCAATTGCAGCCGCTCCGGCACCGTTTATTACAATTTTAATCTCGTTGAAACTCTTTCCTGTAACTTTGCAGGCGTTGAGCAGTGCTGCGGCAACAGTTACCGCAGTGCCGTGCTGGTCGTCGTGCAGTACGGGGATGTCGAGCAGTTCGCGCAGCCGCTTCTCGATGTAGAAACATTCGGGAGCTTTTATGTCCTCAATGTTTATTCCTCCGAATGTGGGTGCAAGGGATTGTATGGTGGCTACGATTTTTTCAGGCTCTTCGTCGCTGATTTCAATGTCGAATGCGTCAATGTCGGCGTATGTCTTGAAAAGCATAGCTTTGCCTTCCATCACTGGCTTTGATGCAAGCGCTCCTTTGTTCCCAAGCCCCAACAGTGAACTGCCGTTGCTCACAACAGCAACCAGGTTGCCTTTGTTGGTGTAGCGATAGGCTCTCCAACGCTCCTTGCTGATTTCCATTGCCGGCGCTGCCACGCCGGGGGTGTATGCCAAAGCCAACTGTTCAGGTGACTCAACGGGCTTTGTGGGCATTGTTGCTGTTTTGCCTGCCCTGTCGGTGCTGTGATATTCAAGCGCCTTGTCTTTGAAAGAATTCTCCATACCTTTTGTGGTAACTTTTTCTATTTCTAACAACAGCCGCTCTATTTTGTTTACGCCCTTTTTGTCGTTTCGCTTTAAATATCTATCTTCGCAAAATATAAAAGAACGATTGTGTATGGAGAATTTTCTGGAGTTGTTGAAACAGAGACGCACTTCACGTGTGTTTACTGATGAGTTGATAGACAAGGATGTGGTGTGTAATCTTATGAAGGCCGTGCTTATGTCACCCTCGGGGCGCAGGATTAATCCCTGGGAGTTTGTTCTTGTTGATGACAAGGCTATGCTCAAGGCTTTGTCGACAAGCAAAGCGCACGGCGCAGGGCTCATTGAGGGGGCTGCAATGGCTGTTGTGGTGCTTGGTGACACGACAAAGACCGATGTCTGGATTGAGGATTGCTCGATAGCTACGATAATATTGCAACTTGCTGCCGAGGAGTTGGGGCTGGGCAGTTGTTGGGTGCAGATACGTCGTCGCGAAGATGCCGACGGAAATCTTGCCGAGGAGAATGTGCGTGCTCTGTTGGATGTTCCGGCTCACTATGCTGTGCTCTCCATTGTTGCGCTCGGCCATAAGGCACGCGCGACACAGCCGTTCGACGAGGAAAATTTGCAGTGGGATAAAATACACATAGGACGTTTCGGAAATGAATGATAGAATAGTGCTTGTCGGTGCCGGGAATATGGCAACTGCAATAGCATACTCCTTGAAAGAGAGTGGTAATGCCCCCGTTGCAGCGTGGAGTCGCACGCTTGAGTCGGCCGCGCTGCTTGGTGGCAGGGTGGGCTGCTCCTTTACTGACGATTTGGCTTTGTTGCCATCGGCCGACGTTGTTATAATATCTGTTGCCGACAACGCTTTAAAAGATGTTGCTGCAGCCGTTGCGCGTCTTTTCCCCGATGCGTTGTTGCTGCACACAGCCGGCAGCATCTCTATGGATGCTTTGCGCGGGGCGGGTGCAGTACACTATGGGGTGCTTTATCCGATGCAGACGGTGAACAAGAACTGTGTGACATCGCTTGAGGATGTCACCACGTTCATCGAAGGGTGCAATGATGTAGTTACTGCGCAAATAGAAAAGGTTGCCGCTATGGTAAGCAAAAAGGTTGTCTATGCCACCAGTGAGCAGCGCAAGTCGTTGCACGTTGCTGCGGTTTTTGCTTGCAATTTTCCCAACGCGGTCTATAATATGGCTTATGAACTGATGCAACGCAATGGTTTGCCATTCGATGCAATGTTACCGCTTATTGACGAGGCAGCCCGCAAGGTTCATCGTATGTCGCCGTTAGAGGCGCAGACCGGTCCTGCACGTCGTGGCGATGAGAATGTGATGAATGCCCACAAATCAATGCTCGACGAAGAACTCGCCAATATATACGAGACTTTGAGCAATTATATAATGAAGAGAAACAAATAATTATGATAAACTACGACCTTAAAAAGATAAGGGCACTCATCTTTGATGTGGACGGAGTGCTCAGCCGTGAGACAATATCTATGTACCCCAGTGGTGAACCAATGCGCACCGTGAACATAAAGGACGGTTATGCCCTGCAGCTTGCAGTGAAGGCCGGTTTCCACGTTGCCATAATCACCGGTGCACGCACCGAGGCTGTCAAGGTGCGTTACAACGGGCTTGGCATTAAGGATGTATATACCGGCGCCTCGATTAAAAAGGAGTGTCTTGAGGAGCTTATGCTTATGTATGAGCTTGCTCCCGAGGAGATGCTTTATATGGGCGACGATATTCCCGATTACGAGGTTATGCAGATTGTGGGTCTTCCCGTTTGCCCTGCCGATGCTGCTGTTGAAATCAAGCAACTCTCAAAATACATCTCGCCCATCAATGGAGGAGATGGCTGTGGCCGCGATGTCATTGAGCAAGTGATGCGTGCGCAAGGGAAGTGGATGGATGAATCAAACGCATTCGGATGGTGATTATTTGTTTAATTAAAAAGGTGATAACTTCGTTACGCTTGTTTTTGTGTGCTTGAAACTTGGGTGCATTCGCATTGAAACATCAAAGCACGCTTTGCATTTCGCTCATTGGCACGAGCCTTGACCTTTCAGCTTTCCGTTTTCCGTTTTCACCTTTTACCTTATATCTATTAACTATGTTGGATAATTTAAAGAAATACAGAATAATACTTGCTTCGGCATCGCCGCGTCGCCGGGAGTTGCTCTCAGGGCTTGACGTGGATTTTGTGGTGCGTGCATTGCCCGATGTCGATGAGTCTTTCCCTGCCGATTTGCAGGGTGGTGATATTCCTCTTTATATAAGCAAGAAGAAGGCCGATGCCTATCGCCCTGTAATGGCCGATGATGAACTGGTGATTACTGCCGATACCATTGTGTGGCTTGATGGGGCTGCGCTTGGCAAGCCTGTGGATGAGGCCGATGCACGTCGTATGCTGCGTAGTATGTCGGGTAAGGCTCATTCGGTGTTCACCGGTGTGACTGTCACAACGAAAGCTGAGCAGCGTTGCTTTGTTGCACAGTCCGATGTGGTGTTCGCAGAACTCACCGATGAAGAGATTGAATACTACGTGCAGAAGTACCGTCCGATGGACAAGGCCGGTTCGTATGGCGTGCAGGAGTGGATTGGATACATCGGTATCACAGGTATCAACGGCTCGTACTTCAATGTGATGGGGTTGCCTGTGCAAAGGCTTTATAGCGAGCTTAGAAAAATAGATGTTGTAAAAACAGGAAACAATAACTGAATAGCCAAATTCTGAACTCGTGTGAAACGGGTTCTGAAGGCTTATTTTTATTTTTTTGGATATGAAATCGATAAAATTGTTTTTGGTATTTATCGCTCTCTTTTTGGGCGCCTCTTTCTGCAACAGTGTGGTTGCGCAGTCTGGCGACAGCTTTGTAAATCAATTTGTGGAAACCTCTCTGATACAGAGCAGCAGTGAATTGAAGGAAGCCGGTATAATTTCATCCGATGTCAGGCTTGACGGTTCTGTTTTTGTGTGTACACTCCTGATTGACGAAACGGTTATCAATGTTGATATGATGGGAAGTTTTATGGATATTGCAAAGGAAAAATCCAAGAGTACCAATCTGTTCGGTGACGATGACCGTAAGGCGATAGAGGCATTTGAGTCACAAAAAATCACTTGCCGTTGCATTGTGCGTGAAAATAAATCCAAGAAAGAGATTGTCCGCGATTTGCAGCCCCGCGAATTCTTGGCTTTCGTGAAGTTCGTGTCCGGCGATAAGGCTTTTGCCGATAACTCGTCTATCGATGATATTGTCGAGACACTAGACAAGGCTTTTTCCTCGTCCAAAGACGATGTTAAAATGCGTTGTGTGCGCCGAGGGAGAGTCATCTATCTTGAGCAGGAGGCTGAAGCAAGTGAATATGATGACATAAAGACTGCTATGGATGTTGGCGGTTGGCTCGTTAAAATGATGTTGAAAAAAGCCATAGCCAGTGATAAGAAAGCAAAGGAGACATTCCGCTCGCTGGCAAAGCAGGGTTATTACTTTGCCTATTCTATCAAATGTGGTGATAAAGAACCTGTTGTAATTGAACTTAATTTCTAATGGCGCACCCTGGTTGTGACAGAACTTAAATTCAGTTATTGTTCATAAAAAAACGGTACTTTTTTTTGATGTAAAATTACTTTGCATTAACTTTGCGTGTCCAAAGATGATTGTTTTGGACATTGTTTAATTGTAACAAAATAAACTTAAAAATATGGCTGAAACAAAATTCATCTTCGTCACCGGCGGTGTTGCATCGTCTCTCGGTAAAGGTATCATCTCGGCATCTATCGGAAAGTTGCTCCAGGCGAGAGGATACAAGGTTACAATCCAGAAATTCGACCCATATATCAACGTCTCTCCGGGTACATTGAATCCACAGGAGCACGGCGAGTGTTATATAACTATAGACGGTCACGAGGCCGACCTCGACCTGGGTCACTATGAGCGTTTCACCGACATAAAGACTACACGTTGGAACACCTTTACAACCGGTCGCATCTACAGCGAGGTTATCGAGAAGGAGCGCCGTGGCGAGTATCTTGGCAAGACCGTGCAGGTTATCCCTCATATCACAGACGAAATCAAGCGCAAGATGAAGCGCGGAAGCACAAAGGAGAAGTTCGACTTTGTGATTACCGAGATTGGCGGTACCGTGGGCGACATAGAGGGCTTGCCTTTCCTTGAGGCTATACGCCAGTTGAAGTGGGAGCTTGGCCGTCGCGCGGTTTGCGTTCATTTGACATACGTTCCCTATCTTTCTGCGGCAGGCGAGCTCAAGACAAAGCCTACACAGCATTCTGTGAAGCAGTTGCAGAGTCTCGGTATACAGCCCGACTGTCTTGTACTGCGTGCCGAGCACAAGTTGAGCACAGGTCTTTGCAAGAAGGTTGCAAGTTTCTGTAACGTGATGCCCGATTGCGTTGTTCAGAGCCTTGACGTGCCCTCAATCTACGAGGTGCCCATCAAGATGCAGGAGCAGGGGTTGGATGCTGCCATCCTGCGCCTTACAGGCGAGGAGGTTGGCGAGACTCCCGAGATGAAGCCTTGGCGTACATTCGTAGAGCGCCGCAACAACGCAAAGAGAGTCATCAATATAGGTCTTGTAGGCAAGTATGACCTCCAGGATGCATACAAGAGTATCCACGAGAGCCTTTCACAGTGCGGTACATACAACGATTGCAAAATCAAACCACATTTCATCAACAGCGAGAAGATTACCGAGGAGAATGTTGCTCAGGCACTCAAGGGTATGGACGGCTATATCATCTGCCCCGGTGTCGGTCCACGCGGTTTCGAGGGCAAGGTTATTGCTGCAAAATACTGCCGCGAGAACAACCTTGTGACACTTGGTATCGGTCTTGGTATGCAGGTGATGGCTATAGAGGTTGCACGCAATATACTTGGTTATGCCGATGCCAACAGCTACGAGATGAACGAGGCTACAACACACCGCATAGTTGATGTTATGGAGGATTTGAAGAGTGTCGGCAACCCATTCGGAATAATGCGCCGTGGCGGTTACGATACAGTAATAGCAAAGGATAGCAAGGCGTACGCAATCTACGGCGAGGAGAAGATTGTCGAGCGTCACTATCACCGTTATGAGCTGAACACAGAGTATCGCGATGCTCTTGTCGGCGCAGGTTTGGCTTGCACCGGTGTTCACCCCGACAGCGGTTTGGTCGACATCGTTGAGTTCCCTTCTTGCGACTGGTATATGGGCGTAATCTACGAGCCACAGTACTCAAGCACGGTTCTTCACCCATCACCTGTGGTAATGGATTTTGTAAAGAACGTGGTAGCACGCAAGAATTAAAACTAAAATCCTATAATAACGTGGGTTCGATATAAGCTAAATCAAATCGCGAACCTGTCATCCCGACAGAGCGTAGCGACGAAACTTTAGTTCGACAATTCTTGCAGCAGTTGGTTACACGTAGCGCAGGCGAAGTTTGCGCCGTGTAGGTTGCGATAAGCAAGGATTGTCAAAGGATCTCTGAATCCGCGTATAATGAGATTCCTCACACAAGGTTCGGAATGACAAAATAAGCTAAATT
>JAFYWV010000016.1 GCA_017546505.1 Bacteroidaceae bacterium | reverse complement strand
GGGCGGGCGAGCCCGCCCTCGCTTTCCTATTTTCTAATAAGTGAGATAAAAAGGTTCAAATACAAGGCTTAGGCAAACGAGTGAAACGCAAAGCTCGCTTTAGCGTTTTGCAACGAGTGCAGCCAAGGCTCGCCAAAGGCAACCGGCTTGCGACGCCGGATAAACCGCAGTTTACTTTTGCGTAAATGCCATTGCGTACGAGCAATGTTTGCGACAACGGGAACTTTAGTTCCCCAAAGGAGTGCCGCAGGCTTAGACGGCAAGCGTAACGCAGTAGTTGGCCTTTTTAATCACTTATTACTTTACCAGCACTTTTTTGCCACCTACAATGTAGATACCACGCTCTGTGATAGACTCTACTTTGCGACCTGTGAGGTCGTAAATCTCTTTGCTCTCTGCTCTTTGCTCTTTCATCTCGTCAATGCCTGTAGTTCCCTCGCCGAAACGGAAGCTGTATGAAGCAGCACCATTAGCAACACTTGCTGGCAAGTATGCCTTGTTAGCGTTGTTCAACCAAACACCACCAGCCATATCAGCCTTGTAAAGACCAACCTCGCCATCTACAACACCAAGAACATAAGCATCCTTTGTTATATACTCATTCTTGAGTGTACCTTCCATTACATTCTCAACTGTTGATGTTTCTTCTGTAACCTCAAAGGTATACTCACCCTTTGCAGCCTCTACAATAACAGCTGTGTTTGCAGGGAGAACATCTTCAACCTGATTCAAATTAACAACAGCACCGTCAATCTCACCAATCACATAGCAGTTAACATCCTCTGGGATAATAACATTGTAACCCAAGTACATTGTAGCCCAACCAGCCTCTGTTACATTAAGAACGTAATCAGCAACAGTTGAAACATCCACCTTATAGATACTTACATCTGTCTGACCACTGCCATAGCAAGAGAAAATCTTAGGGCTGTTAGAATTGTTAAATCTCAACCAGTTACGAGTTACTTCACCTGCTTTTATTGTTGCCACCCCTGCATCTGTAATCTCAACAGTCCAGCTTGCTTTCGCATCCACAGCAGATTGTGTTTTCAAATGGTTACTACTAGAAGATGCTGCATACAGATAACCATCACCAACATTGAAAGCATAAGTTCCATCGGTTGCACCATTCTCCAAAGTAATAACCTGAACATCTGATGACCAAGAAACAACATCATCAATCTTCTCAACTTCAACAGAGCCACGGTTATTACCATTCTGTGTAGTTGAAAGAGCGTAGTCATAGTTTGTAGCAACAATTACAATCTGGTCACCGACTGCCAACTCTGCAACATTAGTAACCAAAGTAGCTGCGTTAGCATTGCCTGCAGAAGCAGTTGCCTGCAACTGGAACTTGTTCTCTACAACAGAGCTTTCATAGCCACCCTCCTCAATTGCAATAACCTTGAGAGTAGCATCGGCCTTGATTGTCAAAGCCTTGGTATACTCAGTGCTTTTTGCAGAAGGAGTCTTGCCATCCAATGTGTAGTAAATAGTTGCATCCTCGGCAGAAATAGTTACAACAACCTCATTCTCGAACTTACCATCACCATCAAAAGTAACAACAGGTGTAGCAGCTACGCGAGTATAAGTCTTTGAAACAATAGCACTCTCGTTCTCGCCGTTAACAGCCTTTGCATAGATTGTTGTGTCATCTGTGATTGTGATTGCACCGGCATATTCTACAAACTCACCACCCTCGCTGTAAGAATAATAAACCTTACCGGCAGTTGCTGTTATCTCAACATTGTATGAGCCAACGAATGTTGCATTACCCGAGAATCTTGGAGCCTCTACATAATCATCTGCTTTCTCAGTGTACTTGTAGATGCAAATAGCCTTCTGCGAAGCTGAAGAATAGCAAGCAAACAAACTGCTTGACTGGTTGTACTGCATTACATTACGTGTATAAGTACCCTGAGCCTTAACAGTTGCTGTACCATCTGCTGCTATTGAAATTGCCCAACTTGCATTGTCGTTAAGTGTATTCTGTGTTCTCAAATAGTTTGAAGAAGAAGAAGCCGCATACAAATAACCGCTACCGGTATAGAATGCAAAAGTATTGCTTTTTGTACCAGTTTTAAGTTCAAAATCCTGAACGCCAGATGTCCAAGAAACCTCATTACCACTCTTTGTAACAGCCTGATGACCACGGTTGTTGCTATTCTGTGTCTTTGACATTGCATAATTATAATCTTTAGCAACGATAACAACCTTGTCACCAGCCTGCAATGTAGAGGCATCGGTAACCTTGGTCCAAACTTGCGCCTGTACGCTGAACACTGCCAGCATTACGGCAAAAATTGAAAGTAAAAATTTTTTCATAATAATTTGTTTTATTTTGTTATTTGTAATTTGTCATCCGTTGACTATCCTCCGGTTTCAAGAACGGTTTTTGATGTCACCTCTACTCGGTGACGAGTTGAGGAGTTAAAAAAACGGTCTTTTGAGCGTTTGCGAGCAGGGTTTTCACACAGGCCTGCGAGCGCAAACTCCATAAGGCGGCGCAAAGATACAGTTTTAATATTTATTAACCAAACTATTAGCAGAATTTCCGCACACTATAAATTCAACAAAACACCTAAAAATCAGGATAAAAAGAAATAAAGGACGAACACACCGGTTCGCCCCTACTTGTTTATCGATTGAAGAAGCCTTGCTCTTTTGAAATTGACAAAGCACACTGTCCGCAACCCACGCGGGATGAATTGCATCCATCCTGCGCGTGACCATTGCTGTGTGCTTTATCGATTGAAGAAGCCTTGCTTCTCCAATTCATCTGCAACAACCAAAAGTTCCTTATACCACTCCTCGCCGAAGCGCTCAATGAGCGGCTCTTTCAAGAACTCGTATGCCTTCACTCCCTTGCGACGTCCTTTGATGAAAGCACTGCTGCAGACATCCCACTTATGCAGGTTGACACCTACCATATCACCCACCTTGCGCAAACGCACAGGGTAGAGATAACAGGATATGGGTTTTCGCCACTGTGTACGTCCTTCGCGGTATGCTTTATCTATCAAACAGATGCAGTTTCCTTTGTCGTCGCGCGAAGCAAAGACACAATCCTTGCCATTGACAATGGATGTGACAAGGTCGCCATCGCGGTCGTTATATACCACACCCTGCTCCTCGACAACGGCGCGCGCCTCGGGCGTCATTTCATCCTCTACCACCTCGAGAGCTTCCTCAAGTTTTTCAACCTCATCCATCAGCACCGGCGCACCGGCATCACCCTCAACACAGCAAGCACCCTTGCAGTGCGTGAAATTGCAGAAGAAATACTCCTGAAAAAGGTCGAACGAAACTATTGTATCTCCTATTTGTACCATAAAAATAAAAAAACAAAAGTCTCCAAAGACCTTAAGATCCTTAGAGACCTTAAAGACTTTAGAGACCTTATTGTTAGCTAAATCAGATAAGCGCCTTACCTGTCATTTCTGCAGGTGCCTCCAAGCCCATAATCTTGAGGATTGTGGGAGCAACGTCGGCAAGGATACCATCCTCTATTGTCGCATTCTCCTGGTTTGTCACATACACGCAAGGAACAGGGTTCAAAGAGTGTGCTGTGTTTGGTGAACCATCGGCATTCACTGCATTGTCGGCATTACCGTGGTCGGCAATGATGATTGACTCATAGCCGTGGTTACGTGCAGCCTCAATGACATCCTTCAGGCAAGCATCGACAGCAAGCACAGCCTTCTCGATAGCGCTGTACACACCTGTGTGGCCAACCATATCACCGTTGGCAAAGTTCACAACGATGAAATCGAACTTTTCGCTATTAATCTCGTTGACAAGTTTCTCCTTAACCTCGTAAGCGCTCATCTCGGGCTGCAGGTCGTATGTCGCAACCTTTGGCGATGGAACAAGGATGCGCTCCTCGCCATCGTATGGAGTCTCACGACCACCGTTGAAGAAGAATGTAACGTGAGCATATTTCTCGGTCTCGGCAATGTGCAACTGCTTCATACCCTGCTTTGCAATGAACTCGCCAAGAGTGTTCTCAACATTCTCCTTGTCGAAGAGGATGTGAACGCCAGTGAACTTGGCATCGTAAGGAGTCATACAGTAGTACTGCAAGCCGGGGATTGTGTGCATACCCTCGGCAGGCATATCCTCCTGTGTGAGAACAACTGTAAGCTCTTTTGCACGGTCGTTACGATAGTTGAAGAAGATTACTGCATCACCCTCGCCAATGCGGCCGTCGAAGTTTGTATTCACGATTGGCTTGATGAACTCGTCGGTAACGCCCTCCTCGTATGACTCCTTAACGGCTGCGACCATATCGGCAGCAGGCTTGCCCTCGCCACCTACAATGAGGTCGTAGGCAATCTTCACGCGCTCCCAACGCTTGTCGCGGTCCATAGCATAGTAACGACCGACGATGGTAGCCAACTTGAGGCCCTTTGATGTCAAGTCCTCGATGAAGCCCGCGCCGCTCTTGGGGTCGGTGTCACGACCATCCATAAAGCAGTGTACATAAGCGTTCTCGACACCCTGCTCTGCAGCGAACTTGTACATTGCCTCGAGGTGCTCGAGTGAACTGTGTACACCACCGTCAGATGTCAAGCCCATAAAGTGGAGCTTCTTGCCGTTAGCCTTTGCATACTCAACGGCAGCAACCAGCTGAGGGTTCTGCGCAATTGAGCCATCGGCAATGGCACGGTTTATCTTGAGCAAATCCTGATATACTACGCGACCGCCACCGATATTAAGGTGACCTACCTCGCTGTTACCCATCTGCCCTGCGGGAAGGCCTACGTTCTCACCACTCGCCTGGAGCTGTGATGTGGGGTAAACAGATGTCAAATGATCCCAGTAAGGTGTAGGTGTATTGAAGATAACATCACCCTTGCCGTGATTACCCACACCCCAACCATCGAGAATTACCAATAAAGCTTTGTTTGCCATAATATTCTAATGTTTAAATTTTAAAAGTTCCATCGCCGCCCAAATGGCCGCGACAACGGCATTATACAAAAATGCCTTGCAAAGATACTATATTTTATTCTGTATTCTCGCACAAAACAGTGAAAAATACACAAAATGCGGCCGAAAGTATGAATATTATTTAAATTATATAAATAAAAACATAAAAAGCAGCATCACGAAGGAAAAGATGCCGAAAATTAGGTATCTTCGCGACAAATTTGTTTTTTTGCCTAAAAAGGCGCAATTTAGAAGACTGATGCAGCACCCCCTACACCTTTTCAGCTACTGCCCGAAGTGCGGCAGCGACAAGTTTACCGAGAACGATTTCAAGTCGAAGCGTTGCAACGACTGTGGGTTCATATACTACTTCAACCCGCTTGCAGCCACAGTGGGAATAATCACCAACGACAAAGGCGAGGTTCTGGTGGCACGCCGTGCCAAAGAGCCGGCAAAGGGCACGCTCGACCTGCCGGGTGGTTTCTGTGACAGCTATGAGACTGCCGAAGAGGGCATAAGGCGCGAGATTGAGGAGGAGACCGGCCTGAGGGTGAGCAGCACACGCTATCTGTTCAGCATCCCGAACACATACATCTACTCGGGGATGGAGCTACATACAATGGACCTGTTTTTCCACTGCACCGTTGAGAATTGCGGCACACTCATAGCCGACGACGACGTTGCCGAACTGCAATGGATTGCCATTGACGATTTGAGGAGCGAGGAGTTCGGATTGGCATCCATAAGAAAAGCCATTGAAAAATTAAAAGAGATAAAAAACACATTATAAGATGAAAAAAAGCATTGTTTTATTGCTGTGTGCCTTGACCGGCTTTGCAGCAACAGCACAAACCGACAACAAGCAGGGTCTCTTGGACGAGTGCCAGCGCCTCTACTCCGACGGCGAGTACACCACGGCTATGTCACTGCTTGAGAAGATTGACCAAGAAAACCTCAGCAACAGGGACAAACAGGAGTTCGAGCTATTGAAGGCACTGACGACTTATGAGAATGATGTACTCGATGGACGAGCTATGATATTCCAGTACCTTACCGACTACCCCGAGAGCGCAAAGCGCGAACTACTCAACTGTTACATAGCACAATCGTACTACTACACGGGCAACTATGACCAGGCGTGCAAATGGTTCGAGCAGAGCGATTTGAAAAGGCTCACTCCCGCACAGCGCGACAAGGGCACACTGCTCTACGCCCTGTCACTGCTGAACTGTGGCAATAACGGTGCAGCCGAAAGCCTGCTCACCGGCTTGTCAACAGCAAGCAAAAGATGCGGAAAGGACGCCGAGTTCTACCTTGCCGTCATAAACTACAACCGTGGTAACCTTGACGAGGCATACAAGGGTTTCAAAAAGTTTGAGCTCGATGAAAAGTATTGTGGTGAATCGCAATACTACATCACCGGTATATGGCTGAAAAGGGGAGAGGCAACACGCGCCGCCGATGGAGCCAGAATGTATCTCGACGGCAACAAGCCAACCGCTGCAGAGTATTATCGTATGTACCAGATGCTTGGAGCGTCCGAGTTTATACAAGGAAATTATGAAGAGGCAGCAAAGGCTCTCACGACATACATTGAGAACTACCCCAACCCACAGCGCGTTGCCATCTACCAGCTTGGAGTTAGCCTGTATGAGACCGGCGAATATGATGCTGCAATGGAAAAACTTTTGCTCTGCACCGAAGAAGAAGATGCAACAGCACAAAGCTCACTTTTATACATTGGCCTCATACACCTTGAGAACGGCAACGACAACAGTGCACGTCTAACACTCGAACAGGCCTCAACGATGACATACGACAAGGATGTGCGTGAGGAAGCGCTATACAACTATGCGCTGTGCATACACCAGACACGTTACTCGCCATTCGCCGAGAGCGTAAAGGCCTTTGAGCTGTTCCTCAACGACTATCCGAATTCAAGACACGCCGACAAGGTGGGCGAATACCTCGTCGAGGTGTACAACAACACACGCAACTACGACATTGCACTACAATCAATCAACAAGATAAAAAAGCCATCGGACAAAATCCTCGAGGCAAAACAGAATATTCTCTACCGTTTGGGAATTCAAGAGTTTGTGAACGGCAATATGGAGGGCGCAATAGAGTATATGAACAGTTCACTCAAACTGGCAAAATATAACGCCAACACACAAAGCAATGCTCTATTTTGGAAAGGCGAGGCGCTGATGCGCAAAAACGACATCAAGGGAGCGCGCAACAGCTATATACAGTCAATGAAGACAGGCGCTGCCGGCAACAGTTTGGCATTGTACGGTCTTGGATACACCTACTTCAATGAAAGACGCTACAACGAGGCGCGCAACGAGTTCGAGCGCTATGTGAAAGCCGCCGACAAAAAGGATGCCGAGATAATCTCCGATGCATACAACCGCATTGCCGACTGCCACTTCTACCAAAGGAAGTTCGACACAGCCGGCAGCTACTACTCAAAGGCTGCGAATACATACAACAAGAACGCCGATTACTCATTGTACCGCTTTGCACAGATACAGAGCCTCAAGAACAATCAGGCCGAGAGCCTGAACACACTAAAGACGCTGACAAGCAAATTCCCAGGTAGCCCTTATACCGAACAGGCACTGTATGAGATGGGGCGCAACTACATAAAGCAGGAGAAGTACAACGATGCTATCAAGACATACAACAAACTGATAGCCGGTTTCCCAAACAGTGCCACATCGCGCCGTGCACTGGCCGAGAGAGCTATGATTTACAACACTATAGGCGACAGAGAGAATGCTATCGACGCCTACAAGGAAATCATCTCAAAATACCCACAAAGCGAAGAGGCAAAGATTGCAATGCAGGACCTCAAGAGCATTTACGTAGATATGGGCAGCGTTGACCAATATGCCCAATATGCTGCAAACACGGCCGGAATGCAACCGATCGAGAGCAGCGAGATTGACACGCTGACATACATTGCCGCCGAAAAGGCTTACGGACGCGGCAACCTGGACGAAGCAGAAAAAGCATTCGACAACTATCTGCGCAACTACCCGGCGGGCGCGTTCAGGCTTAACAGCTACTACTACAAGGGTGTCATCTGCTACAACCGTGGCAAAAAGGACGAGGCTGTAGAAAACTTTGCCAAGGTTCTTGAATACCCCGGCAACCAGTATCGCGAGGAGGCTATGGTGGTTGCGGCAGGCATATACTACGACAACAAGGAGTACAACAAAGCCGGCGAGTTATACAAAGAGTTAGCTACCGTGAGCAGCAACGAAGAACGTTGCAAGACCGCGCTTTCCAGAGTGTTGCACATATCCATAGAGCAGAAAAAACACGACGACGTAATAGAATACGCCACAACGATTGAGAACCACCCCAATGTGTCGCCAGAGCAAAAGCGCGAGGCAATATTCAGCAGAGCAAAGGCCTATATTGAGACAGACGAGCGCGACAAGGCGCTTGAAGACCTTGACCTGCTTGCACAGGACACACGCACAAAAGAGGGAGCAGAGGCCAAATACCTTGTTGCACAGATGTTGTTCGAGGATGAGAGCTATGACTTCTGCGAGGACGAAATCAACGAATTCATAGAGAAGAGCACCCCGCACACATATTGGATGGCACGCAGCTTCATCCTGCTTGCCGACCTTTATACCATCCAGGGCAAGACATTGGAGGCGAAGCAGTATCTGCTATCACTGCAAAATAATTACGAGGGCGACGACGACATTGCAGAAATCATCGCCAAGCGACTTGAAAAATTGTCCGCTACCGAGAATAAACAACAATAAGAATATGAAAAGAACCATTTTACTTATTTCGGCATTGGTTCTGTCGGGAGCCGTTCAGGCACAGACAGGCAGTAAAAATGCCGTGGTGAATGTAGAGAACGACTACAACCCCGAAGTCATTGAGGTGAGGAAGAAGAACCTCACCCCATCCGACGAGACAAATACCGACAACACACCAATGACACTGATGTTCTCAAAGAGCGGCAAGGCCTACAACGGTTTCACCAGCGAGACAGACATCAGCGACATTCTGCCAAAGAAGGAGAGCGTGTTCCCCGGATACGTACGTCTTGGATACGGCCTCACAAACGACATTGATGCAAAAGCGGCCTACCGTCTAAGCACAGGCAAGAACGGAGCATTGAAAGCCTATGCCGGCTTCAACGGTTACAAGACCGATGTCGACCACCTTTTTGCGACCGAAAAACCCTGGAATTCACGAATGTTCAACACCATCGCCGGCATTGGATACAGCTACCGTTTCAAGGCATTGACGCTTGGCATTGACGGAGCATTCAAGAACAGCACATTCAACTACCAGTGTACCGACAATGTAATAACACCCCTCACCGACAAGCAGGACGGACAGAGCTATCGGCTGGCCATCAGCGGAACATCAAACCCCATAGGAGCATTGTCATACAGCTTCAACGGTGATATTGAATACATCGCACGCAGCTACTCCTCGGGAGAAAAGGCTCCCATCGGCGAAATGCGCTATGGTGTTGGCGGCAACATTGGCTACGAGGTTGTGTCCGATTATCTGAAATCATTCGGCATTGGCTTGCATCTTGACGCGTTCAGCTACAACGGCACTTTGAAAAAAGCGAACAGCGGTTACGGCAACCTGTTCTCGATAGATACAAATCCATATCTCGACTTCACTTTTGGCAAATGGGCTGTAGGCATTGGCACAAAGATGAACATAATCACCCGTGGAAATGGATTTTTTGCCATTGCCCCCAACATCAAGGTCGAGAGCCATTTGAACAAGAACATTACGCTCTTTGGCTACATCACCGGTGGACGCACAAACAACAGCTTTGCAAAACTGAACAGCATTACACCCTATTGGGGATTTGTCGAGAACGGAGATTTCAGGTTCAAGCCCACATACAGGATTGTTGACGCCGGCATTGGCAGCCGCATCTCTTTCGACGCTCTGTCAATTGGCCTCAACGCAGGATACACTTTTACCAAGGATGATTTGTTGGAGACGCTGCAACGACAGACCAACGACCAATTCACTCTTATGTATGTCAATTTCAGGCAAGAGAATACACACCACGCATTCGTCGACCTGCGCCTGGGATACGACCTCCGCAGTTGGTTGAAATTATCGGCCGATGCCAGATATGATTTCTGGAGTTGCAAAGAGAAGAATCTGTTGGTTATGAAGCCACAGTTTACTGTTGACGCAAATGCCGAGATAAGAGTTTTAAGACATCTCACACTGCGCGCAGGATACAACTTCACACGTTATACAAAGAGTTCGACACAAGGTCGCCTGAGCAACAAGAACGACCTTTATGCACGCATCAGTTACCAGATAAACAAACGCATCGGAGCATATATACAAGGAAACAACCTGCTGAACTGCAAATACTTTGAGTATGCAGGATATGCGACAAGAGGCATCAGAGGCTCGCTGGGAGCAACGGTGAACTTCTAACAGACTAAAAACTGAAAGGTGAAAACTCGTGCCAATGAGTTTTCACCTTTCAGTTTTAACCTTTGATGGTACAACTTTTTTCTCCTATTTAAAATAATATATTATTTTAGGGGAAAGATGTCGATTTTCTTTTTATTTTTTTTCGTTTTTTTGATTTTAATATACGGGAAACTTTTCTACTTTTGCGGCAAAATTGAAACGTATTTCTGCGCTATGCATAAAAATTTAGTAATAGTTGAGTCACCGGCCAAAGCAAAGACAATTGAAAAATTCCTTGGCAAGGAGTACAAGGTATTGTCCAGCTACGGACACATCTGCGATTTAAAGAAGAAAGAATTCAGTATAAACACCGAGACCTTTGAACCGCTATACGAAATTCCTGCAGAGAAGGAAAAACTTGTCAACAGCCTACGCTGTGAGGTAAAGAAGGCCGAAATGGTTTGGTTGGCATCCGATGAGGACCGCGAGGGAGAGGCCATCAGCTGGCATCTGTTCACAGAACTTGGACTCACACCCGAAAAGACAAAGCGCATAGTATTCCACGAGATTACCAAGAATGCCATTCAGGCAGCCATCGAGAACCCAAGAGAGATTGACATAAACCTTGTATATGCACAGCAGGCACGTCGTGTACTGGACCGCATAGTAGGTTTCAAGCTATCGCCCGTGCTGTGGCGCAAGGTGAAACCCGCACTCTCGGCCGGACGTGTGCAGAGCGTTACGGTGCGCCTGATTGTTGAGCGCGAGCGCGAAATCAACAAGTTCGTCAGCGAAAGCGGCTACCGTGTAACGGCACTGTTTGAATTGCCGGGCGAGGATGGTGAGAACAACACACTGAGCACAGAACTGTCAAAACGTTTCAAGACCAAAGAAGAGGCCGAGGCATTCCTCGCATCGTGCAAGGAGACGACATTCACCATTGAGGACGTTACCACCAAGCCACTGAAGAAAAGCCCTGCCGCACCATTCACAACATCGACATTGCAACAGGAGGCTGCACGCAAGCTGGGCTTCACTGTATCACAGACAATGATGGTGGCACAGAGATTGTATGAGTCGGGATACATCACATACATGCGTACCGACTCGGTGAACCTTTCATCGCTGTGCATCGGTTCGTGCAAGGAGGTTATTGCAGAGATGTATGGCAGCCAGTACCACAAGAGCCGCAACTATGCCACACGCACAAAGGGTGCACAGGAGGCCCACGAGGCAATCCGCCCCACATATATGAGCAACACAACCATCGAAGGCACAGTGCCCGAGAAAAGGCTGTACGAGCTCATCTGGAAACGAACCTGCGCATCACAGATGGCCGACGCACAGGTTGAAAAGACAACTGTGAGCATCTCAATCAGCGGACACAGCGAGACATTTGTGGCAACAGGCGAAGTGACTGTGTTCGACGGTTTCATAAAGGTGTATCGCGAGAGCACTGACGACGAGAACTCCGGCGACCTGCCCGCAATACCGGCAGTGCGCAAGGGCGACATTCTCACCACAAAGGAGATTGTGGCAACAGAGCGCTTCACACAGCACCAGCCACGATACACCGAGGCAAGCCTTGTGCGCAAGCTCGAGGAGCTTGGTATCGGCCGCCCGTCAACATACGCCCCCACCATCAGCACAATACAGCAACGCGGATATGTAGAAAAGGGCAACAAAACCGGCGAGACACGCACATACAATATCATCACACTGAAGAACGGCAAAGTAACCACAAAGGAGGGCAAGGAGACCGTGGGTGCCGAGAAGGCAAAACTCCTGCCGACAGACATTGGTATCGTTGTAAACGACTTCCTCTTCGAGTATTTCCCCGAGATTATGGACTACAACTTTACTGCAACGGTGGAGAAGGAGTTTGATGAGATTGCCGATGGAAAGAGACATTGGGCCGACCACATCTCGCTATTCTACAAGGAGTTCGAGCCAAAGGTCGACAGCATTATACAGACCAAGAAAGAGCACAAGGTGGGCGAGCGCGTTCTGGGCAACGACCCTGCCAGCGGCAAGCCCGTATCGGTAAAAATCGGCCGTTTCGGTCCAATCGTGCAGATTGGTTCGGCAAGCGACGAGGAGAAGCCACGCTTTGCACAGATGAAGCCAGGACAGACACTGGAGACCATAACGCTTGAGGAGGCTCTTGGCCTGTTCAGCCTGCCACGCACATTGGGCGAGTTCGGCGGACAACCGATAACAATTGGAGCAGGACGCTTTGGAGCATACATAAAGGTGGGTGACGCATACGTGTCACTGCCAAAGACACACGACCCGCTCACCATCACTCTTGAAGAGGCTACTGAGCTCATTGAGGCAAAGAAAAAGAGCGAGGCCGAGAGAGTCATAAAGACCTTTGAGGAGGAGAGCGAGCTACAGGTGCTCAACGGCCGCTTTGGCCCATATATCGCCTACAAGGGAAGTAACTACAAGTTACCAAAGAGTGTCACCCCGGCAGAATTGACATTGCAGGAGTGTTTGGAGATTATACAAAAACAGCAGGAGAGCGGCAAAGCCCCTGCCAAGAAACGCTATACAAAGAAGAGCAAATGACACGCATATTCCTGACAGGATATATGGGTTCGGGCAAGACGACGCTTGGACGGGCGCTTGCAGCCGAGATTGGGATACCGTTCATCGACCTCGACCACTATATCGAGAAACGTTACTGCAAGACCATCGCGCAACTGTTCGCCGAGAAGGGCGAGGAGGGTTTCCGCGAGATAGAGCGCCGTATACTGCACGAGGTGGGCGAGTTCGAGGATGTGATAATATCCACAGGAGGCGGCACACCCTGCTTCTTCGACAACATTGAGTATATGAACGCGCAAGGTACAACCGTCTACCTTGACGTGCCGGTGGAGAGGCTTTTCATCAGATTGAGCATCGCCCGTAGCAAACGCCCCTTGATAAAGGACAAGAACGACGAGGAACTGGTGGTATTCATTACCGAACAACTGGAGAAACGCACGCCACACTACAGCAAGGCGCAGTATTCATTCAAGGCCGACAAGCTTGAGGATGCTCCGCAGATAAAGGCATCGGTTGAAGCGTTCCGCCGCGAGTTCGGAGTATGAGAGAAGATAAAAGTAAAGACACAAGATAAAAAACCATTGATAACCCGACATCAAACACCACGAAAATGAAAAAATGGCGCATTGAGGACTCGGAGGATCTCTACAACATCAACGGTTGGGGAGCATCCTATTTCAGCATCAACGAAAAAGGAAACGTTGCTGTGACACCAAAAAAGGACAGCGTTAAGGTTGACCTCAAGGAGTTAATGGACGAATTGCAGCTACGCGATGTGGCTGCACCTGTGCTCATACGTTTCCCGGACATTCTGGACAACCGCATCGAGAAGATTGCAGGCTGTTTCAAGATTGCCTCCGAGGAGTACAACTACAAGGGCGAGAATTTCATCGTCTACCCCATCAAGGTGAACCAGATGCGTCCTGTGGTTGAGGAAATCACAAGCCACGGCAAGCGTTATAACATTGGACTGGAGGCAGGCTCGAAGCCCGAGCTGCACGCGGTAATCGCAATGAACACCGACAGCGACTCACTCATCATCTGCAACGGTTACAAGGACGACAGCTACATTGAACTTGCGCTGTTGGCGCAGAAGATGGGACGCCGCATTTTCCTTGTGGTGGAAAAGCTGAACGAACTGAAGCGCATTGCCAAGATTGGCAAGCGACTTGGCGTGCGCCCCAACATAGGCATACGCATCAAGCTTGCATCTGAAGGCAGCGGCAAATGGGAAGAGAGCGGTGGCGATGCAAGCAAGTTCGGCCTGACATCCAGCGAGTTGCTTGAGGCTCTTGAAATTCTTGAGAAATATGACATAAAGGATTGCCTGCGCCTGATACACTTCCACATTGGAAGCCAGGTGACACGCATACGTCACATAAAGACCGCACTGCGCGAGGCATCACAGTTCTACGTGCAGTTGCGAAAACTTGGATACAACATCGAGTTCACCGACATTGGCGGTGGCCTGGGTGTTGACTACGACGGCACACGTTCATCGAGCAGCGAGAGCAGTGTCAACTACTCTATCCAGGAGTATGTGAACGACGCCATCTACACAATGGTGGACGCAGCCGACAAGAACGGTATCCCCCACCCCAACATCATCACGGAGAGCGGCCGTTCGGTATCGGCACACCACGCTGTGCTCATCTTCGAGGTGCTTGAAACAGCAGCATTGCCACAAATGGACGAGGATTGGGAGGTTGCTGCAGGTGACCACGACCTTGCAAAGGAACTGTACAAGATTTGGTGCGAACTCGACCAGCGCACAATGCTCGAGGCGTTGCACGATGCACAGCAGATACGCGAGGAGGCACTTGAACTATTCAGCCACGGTATCGTGGACCTGAAGACACGCGCACAGATTGAGAGTATGTTCTGGAGCGTGACACGTGAGATTCTTGCCATTGCAAAGACTATGAAGCACGTGCCCGACGACTTCCGCAAACTGCCAAAGTTGCTTGCCGACAAATATTTCTGCAACTTCTCTCTGTTCCAGAGCCTGCCCGACAGTTGGGGTATAGACCAGTTCTTCCCCATTATGCCCATACACCGTCTTGACGAACGCCCCGACCGCAGCTGTACCATCCAGGATATGACCTGCGACAGCGACGGCAAGATTACGGATTTCATAAACTACAACAGCAAGGCCGACTCGTTGAAGGTACACCGTGTGAAGTCGAATGAGCCTTACTATCTGGGAGTGTTCCTTGTAGGCGCTTACCAGGAGATTTTGGGCGATATGCACAACCTCTTTGGCGATACCAATGCCGTACACGTGAGCGTGGATGACGAAAGTTACCACATTGACAAGATTATCGACGGCGAGACCATTGCCGATGTGCTTGACTATGTGCAGTACGATGCACGCAAACTGGTGCGTACACTGGAGCGCTGGGTGACAAGCGCCGTGAAGGACGGCCGCATCACGCTCGAGGAGGGCAAGGAGTTCTTGTCGAACTACCGCTCGGGATTGTACGGATACACATACCTTGACTATTGATGAAAGAGAAGATTACCGTTATAAAGGTAGGAGGAAAAATTGTCGAGGAGGGCGCTTCACTTGCTGCCCTCCTTGACCGTTTTGCAGCAATAGAGGGCCGCAAGGTGCTCATTCACGGCGGAGGGCGCTCGGCTACACGCATTGCCGAGCAGCTTGGCATCGAGAGCAAGATGGTCGACGGACGCCGCATAACCGACGGGGAAACACTGAAAGTGGTTACAATGGTATATGGCGGTCTTGTGAACAAGAATATCGTTGCCGGTCTGCAGGCACGCGGCGTGAATGCGCTTGGCCTTACAGGGGCCGACTGCAACATCATCAAGGCACACAAACGCCCGGTAAAAAGCATTGACTATGGCTTTGTTGGCGACGTGGAGTGTGCCGACGGAGATATGCTCTCAAGACTCATTGAACAGGGAATTACACCCATCGTAGCCCCTTTGACACACGATGGAAAGGGCAATATCCTCAATACCAATGCCGATACGATGGCTGCAGAGACAGCCAAAGCGCTTGCCCCCATTTATGACACCACACTGATTTACTGCTTTGAGCTCCCCGGAGTGATGCGCAACCAGGAGGATGCAGACAGCCTCATCACCACCATCACGTGCGAAAGCTACAAGCAACTGCTTGCCGACGGCACGATAAGCGGCGGTATGATTCCAAAGATGGAAAACGCTTTCAATGCCATAAACAATGGAGTGTCAAAGGTCATCATCACAAAGGCCGATGCTATAGAGGGCACAAATGGCACTCACATCATAGCATAGAGTATGGGGCTCACCAAGAACATAATGGAACACCCCGAGTGGGGCACCATCATAGTAACACACAATGCAAGAGCGCACCGCATTATTTTGCGCTCACGCCCCGACGGCATACACATCACCGTACCCTTGTGCGCCACCAAGAGCGAAATTGAAAGAATAATTGCCGATTGTGTTCCAAAGTTGTTGCAAAAAATGCCACAGACAAAAGCGACACTCATCGACAGCAGCTACACCATTGAGTGCGATAATTTCAAGTTCCGCATTGAAGAGCACAGGAAGGAGATTTTTCAAATAAGATACAGCGGCAACGAGGCAGTGCTGCTGTGCCCTGCCGGCATAGTCTACAACGATGAAAAGATGCAGAAATGGCTACACAATGCTGTGACAACAGCCCTCACACGCCGCGCCAAGCAGATGCTGCCGACCCGTTTAAGAGAACTTGCCACAGAAAAAGGATTTACATACAGCAACTGCACTGTGCGCAATGTACACAGCCGATGGGGCAGCTGCAGCACAAGGGGCAACATAAGCCTTAGCATATACCTTGCACTGCTCCCCAATGAACTCATTGATTATGTGCTGCTGCACGAACTGTGCCACACCGTGGAGATGAGCCACAGCGAGAGGTTCTGGGCACTGATGGACAAAGTCACAGCGCCGGCAAAAGCAAAGGATTTACGCAATAAATTGAAAGGGCACAGGACGAGTTTTTAAGTGGAAAGAGGAAAGAGGAAAACTTTTCAGATTTCACCTTTCAGATTTCAGATTTCTTTGTTCAGTTTCACGGCAAGAAACACCGACAATGCCGCAAACATCACAAAACCGGCAACACCAACCGGACTGTTGGCAACAGCCTCTTCCTCGGCTGCACCCCAAAGCGCTGTGGTTGCAACGGCAAGCGAATTGTTGAGTACGTGCCCGACAATAACCGACAGCAGACTGCCGGTGCGGTAATATATCCAGCCCAGTACAATGCCCAGGAGTGTGGCATAGACAATCTGCACAGGGTTCAAATGGAAAATGCCGAACACCAATGCCGCCACAATAATTGCCGGCCAGGGATGGCCGAAATAGCGCATCAGAAGACCTTGTATGGCACCACGGAAAAGAACCTCCTCGAGCAACGGGCCAAAGAATGCCAGTCCAATGACACCCACAACGTTGCGCGAAAGCCCCAAGAAGGTGTCACTCAGATTATCCTCGAGCGCAAACCACTGCACAAATATATTGAGCGCAAACATTGAAGAGAACACAAGCAGGGTTGATATGATGAGCCTGCGCGGTGCTATTGAGAACAAAAGTTCCTTGCGCAGTTTATACAGCCCCGTAGAATGAATGAAAAGCAACATTGCGAGCGATGAAAGGAGCAACCCCCACGCCTGGGCATAGACAATATATGAGGTTGTGAAAGGATTATCTTTCAGGAACAACACTTTATTGTCAACAAACTCCAGCACCTCTTTTGACACATCACCTGCACAAACAGCAATGCCCAGCGCAACAAACTCGGATACTATAACAAACACCGCTTGCAGAAGGTAGTATATTGCCACCAACATAGCTATGGTCCCTACAAGATGTAATACTTTCTTCATATCTGTTCAAATTCCACGTTTCACCCTTGCAATGTCTGCATCAATCTGAAGACGCAAGGCATCTACATTATCAAAACTCTGCTCGCCGCGCAGACGACGCACAAACTCCACAACAAGCTCCTTACCGTAAATATCACCCCCAAAATCAAGAATATGCACCTCGTTGGTGCGTTCCTTGCCGCTGACAGTGGGCTTCACGCCAATGTTCATCACCCCCTTAAACACATCGCCATCAACCGTCACAACGGTTTCGTAGACACCATCCGACGGCAACATCTGCTCCTCACAATACAAAGCAATGTTTGCAGTGGGAAAACCAAGCACGCGCCCTATGCCTGCACCGTGAACGACAGTGCCTGCCAACGAATAACAACGACCCAGCAACGAGGCGGCCAGTGCAACATCCCCGGCCGACAAGGCACGGCGTATAGCCGATGAACTGACAGCGACACCATCCACAACAAATGGTTGCGTTCCAAAGACATCAACGCCCAAGCTATTGCCAAACGCGACGTACTGCTCGAGCCCCTCGCCGGGTACAGGCCTGCCAAAATGATGGTCGTACCCCACAGCCAGCAGCTGCACACCAAGACGTTCCACAAGTATTTCGCGCATAAACTGCCCGGCCGACAGTGATGCCATCGCGCAGTCAAAATCAAGCAAGACACAAACATCTACGCCTGCAAGTTCAAGAAGCCTCATCTTGTCACCGGACGAGGTGAGCAGAAAAGGTTCACACGCTCTATTGAATACCCTTCGCGGGTGGGTGGCAAAAGTCACAACCATAAGCGGCAACCCCTTTTCGGCAGCAGCAAGACGCAACTCGCCAAGCATTGCCAGGTGCCCCCTGTGCACACCGTCGAACGAGCCTATTGTTGCAGCACAAGCCCTTTTGTCGTATTTTGTTATATCTGTTACTATCTGCATATCAGGTTATTCGAACAATCCTTTCCACGGTGAGTTACGCTCAACACACACAGCATCAATTCCCAAAGCACGCGCAGCGGCACAATTCTCGGCCGAATCGTCGAAGAAAAGACAATCACCGGCCCCGACACCCTCGCTTTCAAGCAGCGAGAGGAAAATCTCGGGCTCGGGCTTGCGATAACGCATAAGATATGAGAGATACAGTGCATCAAAACACTCCGACGGGAGCTTTCCACACGCCTCAAGGAACAACTGCTCAATGCGTGGCCAATGCCCGCTGTTTGTATTGCTGAGCATCACAACGCGGTATCCGGCAGAACGCAACGCATTGAGACGCTGCAATTTTTCGGCCGGTATATTACCGAGCATCAAGTTCCACAAATGCGAAATCTCATCATTGAGCCGTCCACCCAAACCGTCTCTCACGGCATAGGGAATAAATGATTTTATATAACCGAACATCTCGTCTGTTGTTATATCGCCACGGTCATATTTTTGCATTGTCGAGTTCATCAGACAGCCTTGCTCGGTGAGCATAGCCTCGGGTACGCCCAATGCCAACATAGCCGCAAAAGAGCGGTCAACAAACAGGTCGATGATAACACCGCCCAAATCAAATATCAGAACTTTTTTACCGGATAACATAATAATTATCATTAATCTTCAGTAATATTGCAAATTTACTAAAAAAATACCTTATACCGCAAATTTTATATAAATTTGCCATTGCAACTCCCAATGGATTAGACTGTTTAGCAAATTTAACATAATTTAACTAACGGGGGGGGTAATTTTGAGAATTATACTACATTTGCCACTGAGAGAAACAAAAAAGATAGATTTATGGATTTATTAAAGATTGAAAACATCACAAAAAGGTATTCGGGACACACCGCCCTTGATGACGTGTCGCTCTCAATACCCGAAGGCTCCATATACGGACTGCTTGGCCCCAATGGTGCCGGAAAAACAACACTTTTGCGCATCATCAACCGCATTATAACACCCGACACCGGACGCGTGCTTCTCGGCAACAAGGAAATCACAGCCAACGACATAAGCCACATTGGATATATGCCCGAGGAACGCGGCCTCTACAAGAAGATGAAGCTTGGCGAACAGGCAGTGTTCTTTGCGCGCATCAAGGGATTGTCAAACAAAGAGGCAACACAGAGGGCGAAGATGTGGTTCGGAAAGTTCGGCATAGAAGACTGGTGGGACAAGAAAGTGGGCGACCTGTCAAAAGGTATGGCACAGAAGGTACAATTCATTGTCACAGTGCTTCACGAGCCCAAGCTGCTCATCTTTGACGAGCCATTCTCGGGCTTCGACCCCATTAATGCCAACCTGCTGAAAGAGGAGATCCTTGCATTGCGCGACAAAGGAGCGACAATCATATTCTCGACACACAATATGTCATCGGTAGAGGAATTGTGTGACCACATCACACTAATAGACAAATCACACAACATCCTATCGGGAAATGTCGACGAAATCCGCCACAGCCACGGAACGAACATCTTTGAAATAAACTATCGTGGCGAGCAGCAGAAACTTACAGAAGCACTCACAGGCCTGTGCACGGTGATTGACACCGAGGATTCGCCAATAGGCATCAACAAGGCAAAGATACACATTGCAACCGACAGCAAGGTGCGCAGTGTCATTGCCGCAGCAAATGAGAGCGTGGAGTTACGCTCGTTCAGCGAGGTGATACCCACAATGAACGATATTTTCATCCGCGCCGTGAACCATAATTTATAACCCCAAAAAGCGAAAAGATGGAAAGCAAGATAGGAATTATAATTGGCCGTGAATTCAACGAACGCGTAAAGAAAAAATCATTCATCATCACCACGCTGCTGACCCCGTTGCTGATGCTGGCACTCATTTTTGCCCCGATGCTCATTGCCGGCTACTCCGAGGAGAGCACAAAGAGCATTGTGGTGGTCGACGACAGCAACATCATTGCACAGCAACTCACGAACACCGACGAGATTAGCTTTGAGCAGACACCGCTACCGTTGGAGATTGCACGCACTGAATACAACGATTACTATGCGATACTGCACATTGGCCGCGACATTGTAAACAACCCCGGCGATGCCTGCCTGTACACAAACGGAGTGGCCGCAATGGGCACAGAACAGAACATTGCTGCACAACTTACACTGGCAGTACAGAAGGAGAAGATGAAACAGCACGACATTGACTGGCAAGTTATGCAGCAACTGAACACCCGCATTGCATTGCAGTCGGCAAAGAACGTACAGGAAACAGAGACTGCAGAAAGCTCATCGACAGTGGTTGCATCGGTATTGGCGTATGTGCTCAGCTTCATACTCTATATGTTCCTGCTGCTGTATGGCGTAATGGTTATGCAGTCGGTTATTGAAGAGAAGAACAACCGTGTGCTCGAAGTACTGGTTTCCACAGTGCGCCCGTTTGATATGATGATGGGCAAGATACTTGGTGTGGCAAGCGTTGCACTGCTGCAGATAGTAATATGGATTATATTCATTGGCAGCATTGCATATTTTGTACTGCCACAAGTGCTCCCGGCCGAGCTTCTTGCCGCACTTGAAATGATGAAACAGGGCGTTCCGGCAGCAGCAATAGAAGGAGGCGAACAGATGGGAATGCTACAAGCAATAATGATGCTGAGCAACGTAAAATATATAGGCGGCATAATCGTTTGGCTGTTAGTGTTCGTCTTTGGCGGCTTCTTGCTCTATGCCGCGATGTTCGCAGCTGTAGGCTCGGCAGTCGACAGCCCACAGGATGCCCAGCAACTGCAAACACCAATAATGCTGCCCATTATGTTGGCACTGTTCGTGATGCTCACCGTAATCAATGACCCCACATCAAACGTAGCATTCTGGTTCTCTATGATACCGTTCACCTCACCCATTGTTATGATGGCACGTATACCATACGAGATACCACTTTGGGAAGTTTGCCTATCGGCAACACTGCTCTATGCCACATTCATTGCAGTTGTTTGGGGTGCAGGCAAAATATACCGCGTAGGTATACTTATGCACGGCAAAAAGCCAAACATCAAGGAACTGTTACGCTGGATGCGATACAAATAACCCCAAAACGCCTGTAGCACAATACCACGCAGGGATTTTGCAGCACTGATAACCGACAAAATATATGCCGGTAATATGCAGCAAAGCTACATATTGAGAAGTATAACAATTTTTAATACAAAAAAATTTGCAATCTAAAAGTTTTTGCTCTACCTTTGCAAAGTATTTCAAAAAGGGATACACGGGCTTTTAGCTCAGTCGGTTAGAGCAACAGACTCATAATCTGGAGGTCCTAGGTTCAAGTCCTAGATGGCCCACGAAGAGAATCGCTAACGCGGTTCTCTTTTTTGTTTGTAGGGTTTTGACAACACTGCCTTATCGCATCCCGCAGGGCGTGACTGCTCCACACTGCCTGTGACCAACGGCTGTCAGTATTGTCGAAACTTCGCCATTAAGCTCTGCTTTCACCTGCGGTTATCGATTTCGTTTAATCAGTTCGCACCAATAGCATCTTTAAAAGATTTTTATTATTTTTGTAGAAAAGATAAAACAAGATATGACAGACTCACAACTTATATTCGGAATAATGCAAAATGACGAACGCGCCTGGAAGCACATCTGCAGGAATATGAAACCGGGGGTTGCGTCTATTTTGGGGCAGACATTCTCTGTTGATAGTATTTCCGGCGAAGACATTGATGACATCTTTCAAGAGTCTTTGATTGTACTTATGCAGAAAGTGAAAAGTGACGGTATAGTCTGTTCCCACGATGGTGCCCTGTTCAGTTATCTTGTTCAGATAGGCAAACTGACGGCATGTAACCTCATAAGGAAAAAGAGAACGCAGAGTTTGGACGACGCGGTTACCTTCTCTCCTTTTCTACATAATAGTGAAGAGGAAGGGAATGAGATGGGCGTTGATGAGAAACAGCAGATGCAAAACGATTTTCTGGACAAGTTGTTCAGCCGTATTCCATCGGAATGCAGCACCCTCCTTAAACATTTCTATTGGGATCACAAGCCAATGGATGAGATTGCAAGCATTTTGGGTATGCGTAATGCCGATTCGGTCAAAAGCAAAAAGAGCAAGTGTATGAATAGAATTAAGGAAATTGCAGCCAGAATAATTAAAGATGATGAGTTCGCAGAGGAGGCTATTCGTAACGCCATTGAGAGAGCCGCACTGAGAGAGCTGATTGAGGAGGAGAGAATCCATACCGACAGCGGTCACTGCATTGCAGCATTGAATGTTGACAATAATGACGAAGAGCAATGAAGAATAGAGTTAACAGACTTATCTATTTTTCCTCAACCGCTTTGTTCGGTTTATTGGCACTCCTTTTCTTGGCCGTACTCATCACTTCGCTTGCGAAGAATACCATTGACATGTGGGTAAGAATTGGGTGGTCTTGGAAGCACGCCGGTAATTACGTGGGGTTAATTGCCGGATTTGCAACATATATACTCCTGGCAACCACACGTTCAATATTCAGAATCAGCCATAACCAGAACTGGTTCATGAAGTTTACCCACGAATTGACCCACACGCTTGTAGCTCTGCTGTTCTTTAAGAAAATCAATGAGTTTGTGGTCAGAGGCAGAGAGTGCTATGTAAACTACAAGGTCGGTAAATATGGAATTGGTTATGTCCCTATCACCCTATCGCCATATTGTATACCTATATATACATTTATGATATTCCCTTTCCGGTTTGCAGGCGACAACAACTATATGATATTCTTTGATGCGCTCATTGCATTTACCTATGCATTCCACATTCACGCATTCATTAAACAGACCCGCTTCACACAGCCGGACATTGAGAACTGCGGCATTGCCAGGTCTGTTACGTTCCTGACATTCACTCACCTTACTGTGGCTTCCCTCATTCTTGCCACCCCAAAAGGCGGTGTTCTGAAGGCATTAGGTAGGGTGTTTTGGGAATATCCCTGGCATATTATCACTGACCCGGTCGGTTGGGCGAGCGAAATAATAAAATATTTTTAAATTTTGCCGGTTACCTTTTCTTCATTGCGACATTATAGAGTGAAAACAATTATAATAACACTCTAAAATTTCAACACTATGAAGAAAATCTTTTTTATTGCGATTCTTTCGCTCGTTTCAATGTTCAGCGTAGCTGCGCGTGCTACAAATGTAACAACATCTACAGAAAAGTCCTCTGTCAATGCAAGAATTTCGGGAGGAGAAGAGAACTTTGACTTTGACACCAAAACATTGGTTGCAATCTACAACCTTATGCCGCAGAAGGTAAAGAGACTCTGTGTGAGCAGCTACAAGTCAATAGCTCCACGAATTGAAAAATCAGTTGGAAAGCGCTTTGTCTACGAGGGTGTAACAATCACTCCAACCAAAACCGCTACCGGTATCAACCTTGAATTCAGCTATAGGGGCCACACTCTGGTAGTCGAAAACTACACAAAAGCGGAGTTTGACAAAATCTTCGGGTTGTAATATAAACATCTACTTAGAATAGTTTTCTAGCCTTCTCATCAACGCCAATTACAACACCGTTAATGTAAAGGACAATTTTCAGAGACTATAATTTGCAAAGTGTTTCTTGCATTGTTTATACCTTTTAACTACATTTGCACAAGTGTGAATGTGCACTGCACTCGCAGTAAAATATTCAATCAAGTTTGATGTTATTTTGCTCGTTTGCATTACATTTGCGTTGTTCTTGTAATAAGTTTTTGCAGGAGCAGACATATTAGTTTTAGGGCGTTTAGCAAAATTATCCTCTATTGAAATCTGGACAATTTCGACACTGGGGTAATGAGCAAGAAACGTCCACGTCTATGGTATCTATATACCCTTAACAGGGCATATTATATCATTAGGCGTGGGCTTTGCTTATTATCAGTGTCAGGCAGTCCAGAGCCTCAATAGAATAATAAGTTAAAGTTCCCACGCCTTATTTTATTATCCGCTTTCATCTGGGAATTGTGAGGGCATAACATTTAATACTATGATATTCACAAATCAAGAACTCGCAGCAATTCTAAGATTAGCACACGCAATTGCCAATGCCGATGGTAAAGTAACTAATGAAGAGACACAGATGATTGTCCTTGAAATGACTCGATTTGGCGTTGACCAGAACAAAGGAAGAGTAATTGCTGATATTGGAGCAAAAATGCCATATAGTGAATGCTGTCAAATTGTGTCTAATATGACTGCCGAAGAAAAGAAATATGTAACAGCCTTCTTGGGAACTTTAATTTGCGCAGACGGGAATATAGATGACTCCGAAATGAAATTGTGGTCTTTAATCTCTGCAATGTGCGATTTGCCAACAATGAACATTTTTGAGGCCATTAAAATTATGTCTAATCTTTAATTCAATTATTATGTTTGGATTTGCTAGTCATCTAAACCAAGACAGCTTAATGCGCATTCAAAATATTGTTAATGGATTCAGAAATCATCCGGCCTACTCCACCTATCAAATCAAGTCTTATTTATATGATATGAGAGCAGGATGCCACGCTTTGGAAATCACTCGCAACGGACAGCCAATAAATCTATTCTTGTTTTATCCGGATGTAAGCGGAAGTGGCAAGATTGGTTCTATTGCTTTATACGGAGCGAATCTACAGGGACATTATAATGCAATGCGGGCATCTATGATGGCATTTGGAATGCCTATCTCTAATATTGAATTTGATTCAGGGATTGAGACTTTTTTGAATATAACACTTGATTATTAGATTATTACATACAATATTAACCTTTAATAATAAGGAAATGATAGACAAGGATAGAATAGCACATATTGGTAAATCCATAATGGGTAATGCACTTACTAGTACAGGTTTTTCTTCTCAGTTTAATGAATTGAGAAATATAAAAGTAATTATCCAGACTCAAATCACTGACAAATTATCTCAAAAAGAGCTGTATGATATTGCACTTTCTAAGAAGAATGATACTGTAATAGAAAAACTTATTGCTATAGGTAAAGCACTTTACATTCAGAACCCATCAGATGAGAAAGCTTATATGATTGCAATATCTATAGCCACAATTATCAAAGAATATGAATGGGGAAGTTATTATCTGTCGGGAGATGGACTTTACGAATTGGTTAATAACATTGCATAGAATGCAATGTTCCTAAAGAATTGAACGATATTAATTATGTTACGAATATTATGAATGATGAAGTGTTTGATTTTGATGTAAATAGTGCATTTAGTTATTCTATTGATGTCGCTGCTAAAATATATAAAAATATCAACTCTCAGGAAGAAGCCAACAAATTGTTTTTAGAACAAATTGAGCTATTTTTCAAAAATAAAGGGAGAAAATATTCGTGTTCAGAAAGCAATAGAATACCCTATTTCGATGAGATAATATATAAGAATGACGAGCAAAAAATATCAATTCTTATAGAGAAGAATGGAACAAAATCTGTTAAAACAATTACATTTTCTACAATTGACGCCTATTCCGTAAAATTGGTTAATGAAGGCTTTCATAATAAATGTTTATTTGGGTTGCCAATTTTCACAATGCAATGGTTCGATGAGATGAATGCTATATTCATTCATTTTATTGATAGAGAATCGTATTTAAAATTCGACACTCCACAAGGAAGAATGGAAAAAGAATTTTTTGGTTTTTAATATAACGATGTTAATTATATGCAAGACTTAGTTTTGAAATCAACACACCATCAACGCTATCAGAATGGTGTACCGGTGATGGGCTCACAATACTGCAACCGAACAATTAAAATTGAAAATAAAGTTTTCAAGGAGATGTTTAACGGTTTAGATGTAACCCCTAAAGAAGGTTTCCTTGTAACGATGTGGAATATGGATACTCCTACGCCAACACCCCAAATGCAACCCAAACTTATGGAAATGGTAGCTGATACAGGCGATAAAATATTGCTGCGTGGAGTTACTCTTAAAGCTATGGGAGTTGTAGCGTATGACAATAAAAATTATGGCATTACTCTTCATCTCAAGAACAGAAATGTTGTAAAATGTGAGTTGCATATGTACGACAGAGGAGTAGACATTGTATATGATGAACTTATTAAATAACAAATAATAAACACATTATCAAAATGGATATAAATCTTAATTTTCAGCAAAAGGCTGCAATATTGCAGTTCCTAAATCATCTTTCAAAACCTTTAACAATGATGAAATGGGATAGAGAAAAGTTGTTCAACGCTTTTGGCAGATACTCGTTACCGAGTCAGACAGGACTTGATTACTCTAATTATGTTTATACTCTAAAAACTCTTCCGTATGCAGTTAAAAGAGATATCATTTGTAAGATTTTGAATTCATGGAGATACGCGGCTCAAGCTGATAGCTACACTTTATATAAGACCCTGCAAGATCTACTATATATGAAAATTGAGACAGGGGTGGAGTGTGTGTTATTCAATAATATTTTAAATCTCCGTAATTATTTAGGAGTAAATTCATTCTCGTTTGACGCAACTGCCGAAACGGATTATTATATGATTGATATGCATCTTGACATTCCCTATACAGATTTTTCGGAATCCCAAATACGTTTCATAACGTCAAGTGAGCGTGAAACACCCCGTGTTGAATATTCAATCGCTCTGAGTTTGCTAAAGAATAAAATATCAACCACAACACAACCGTCTCAAGAAGATGTATCTAGAATGCTTCAAGAGTTATCCAAAAACAACACAAAGAAGCATTGCCCTTGGATATATCTGAATTATTCACTTAAATGCAGTTATATAGGACCTTTTGTACCTAGTTTACACATTACATATGAAAATATACAATACATTGATAATAACGGTGAATAATAAAAATTAAAAATACGATGAATTCAAACTATTATGACCAGAACTCCCCTTATACATCTTTGGAGAGACAATCATTATACCAAATTCTTTGTGCGGCAATGATAATTGATGGAGAACGCGACCCTCGTGAGCTTGCACTCATCAGCAAATTTAATAGAATTCTTGGAATTACAGCAGCAGACATTGAGGCTTCTCGTCGTTTAACAGAGCAAGAAATGACAAGATGCCTTCGTAATATGGATATTGCCAAAAAAGCATATCTTGGAAAGTTCGTAGCTCAAGTCATTCTGGCTGACGGTAAAATTACGTCTATGGAAGAACGGTTCTTCTATTATATGAAGCAAAAATTAGAGTTGCCTGATGTAGATTAAAGGACATATAAATAAAATTGTACACTATGAGCAAAATATCACAACTTTTAAGAGAATACTCTCAAGTTCATATTTCATATGCAGTTGTAGGGAAAGATCCAGCTGTGGAGAGTAAAAGAATTTTAAATCAGCTTGTAGAAGAATTGTCCCAAAATGAATGGAAATGCCCTCCATCGGAAGTTCCAACCGATGCTATAGCAATGAGTGCATTCTTTGAAATGTTTGCACACAAGATTGGTGGAGATGTTCCTATTATGCTATGCTATTACTATAGCAGTAGAGTTGCAAACGACAAATCATTCCCTGCGAATGTTCAAACATTGGGAAATATGTTTCGAGCATTCATCGTCTTCAAGGCTATGGATAAACTTAATACAGTTTTCAACCTTGCTTGCAATGCACCATTTGCTGGATATAGAGGTAAACTCAAGAATCAGCAATTTTTTGATTTCGCACTAATAAGTGATGTGTACAAGGCTTGGGATAGAGACAACAATGACGCTCTATTGAACAACTTAAAAAAACAAGTTCCTATAGTTGCTTCAAACTATCCCATGTTCAACAAACAGCAAATTATAGCAGAAGGAGAACTTGCACATGAAGCTATTTTGAATGTCGTACGCACATTTATAAAATTGTAATGAGATATTTCTATAATGACAGATTCAAGAAACGCATTGAGGGAAGTAAACAAATGAACAAATAATAAAAAAGATTACATTTGCAAAAATGTAACACTATGAAAAAGTGGATTAAAAGAACCATTATAGGAATCCTATCAATTATTTTGGTAGGATTTCTTATACCACGTTTTTTTTTAATATATTCTATTCAACACCAATAGATTGCTTAAAATAAACAAATATGAGAACAAACACACTTAAATCACTAATAATCGCGTTACTTGCGTGTACGCTTTTTATATCGTGTAACAAAGAAAAAACAAGTACAGAAAAAGATGTACTCATTCAAGAAATGATTGACACATTGCTTTTTCATCAAGAAAGATACGATGGAGATGCAATGCTTACTAGTTTGGATTCACTGAAATCATTAGGAGTCGATGTGAACAATATGGCATTACTTTATGCTACAGCATACGGTTTTAAAGGTGAATATGACTATGCCATTCAGTTGCTGAAAAACAGCATTTCATCATCAGAACAGCCACAATTACTATACCAAGAAATTGGAAGTTTGTTTTTACTTAAAGGAGATATTGTAGAGGCCATCAATGCGTACAACGAAGCCCTCAAATGCAATCCTTATTATGCACGTCCTTACATTTGCCTTGCCGAGATTTTCGAGAAACAAAGCAAAAACGAATTGGCAGTAAGCCATTATTTGAATGCGGTGCGTTTGTTTTACGAAAACGGTTTTTATGAAGAAATGGGCTATTACGCAAACAGGGCATTACTGTTAGACTCCACAAATATAGAACTAGGAAATTATCTTATGCTTTACCATTCAGCAGAGAATGAATATTAGATGGCCAAAAACGACCTTTTTGCTTTAGGCACACATCTTGACATTCCAACAAATATGCCATATTATAAAAAAGGTTGGACTGAGTACTATATTGTAAATCTTATTATTTTTGTGGTGCTTTACCTGTTGGCTCTGTTTGCTAATTGGTGGATAAAAAGGATTATCAAAAAAACACACATAGCACAAAAATTAAATGAAACGTTTTCTATTATTCCTTTGTCTAGGCTCTTTATGCTTGGGAATAGTCTATCTACATTTTGAGAAAAAGGTAACCCGATTTGACTTGCCAAAGGGGGAACTAAAATGGTCGAACAAGAGACCTCAAAATGTAAGAATGTGCATCCCTGCCGCTTTCACCGATGAGCAAGGACAAATCCTTGGGGCTTACATGATAAATGGAAAGAGCTATGAAGCAAACAAAACAATGAGAATGAGAGTCTCCTTAAAAGGGGATATGTTCTTTATCAGTAGGCAATGGATGGGCGACAACGGTTTTCAACAACTGACATTGGTTAACAATTCAAAAGCAATGAAGTTCCACGATAAGCGGAAATCCATACGCAGGGCTTTGTGTAAAGACAAGAACGGCGCATTCATATTGCAATCCAATTACCCGATGACTTTGTCCGATTTTGCTCTGGAATGTGGCAAACGCTGTACCAATGCAACCTACCTTGATATGGGAGAATTTGGTTACGGATATATCAAAAACGGTTTGTTTACACGTCCACTATACATTTGGGGATACTTCACAAGAGACAAACAGACCAATTGGTTATATATAGAATAGAAATCGCGAATTGCGTTTTATAGTCACTGTCCAAAATTTGTCGCCACTCAACTGCTTTTACTTACAATCTACATTACAGACAACCACAATAACAGTTATTTTTTCTGCAAATAACTTGATAAAACAAAATACCTTTATTACATTTGCGATAATTCTTGGCTGCAGCGGTAGCAAAAGGGTTATTTTATTATTAAAAGGTGTTATTGAAATTATCTTCTAAAATCAAATTCTCGCAAAATTTGAAACGGTATGAAGATGGTCGCAATAGCACCACATCATTGATATGTACAGCCATCATTGGCTTCTTTTTGCATATCCTGTGGTGTGGGCTATTGCTTTATCCATACCGTAGGCAATGCGAGAAGCCTGATTTTAGGATAAAGCAAATATAGTTCCCACACCTTGTTTTTTATCCGCTTCCATCGGGGAATTGGGAAGGCAAAAGAGAAATAGATATGCGAAATTTTTACTTTAAATTTATGCTTGTTACAGCAGTTATGCTACTGTCGAGCATTACTGTAAACGCTTACAATTTCGAGGCCGATGGCATTTATTACAACATCATCGACTTCAAGGAAAAAACGGTAGAGGTCACAAATAGCGGAAATCCAAATTCGTACAAAGGAGAGGTCGTTATACCAGAAAGCGTTGACTACTACGGAACAATCTATCGCGTCACAGCCATTGGAGAGCGTGCATTCGCAGCTTGCGAAGAACTCACAAGTGTTGTTATCCCGAACAACATAACAACCATCGGAAGATCCGCATTCAACGGTTGCGATATACTCTCAAGCATTGTTATTCCCAACGGTGTAACTACCATTGAAGAATATACATTCTGCGGTTCGGGTATAAAAAGCATCGAAATACCGGCCAGTGTAACAACAATAAATGAGGGAGCATTTCAGTCTTGCAACAATCTTATCAGCATTGACATCCCCGATAATGTAACAGAAATCGGCAAAGCAATTTTCTCCGGGTGTAGCAAACTCGCAGAAGTAAGAATAGGCAGCGGAATAACCACTATTCCAACAAATGCTTTCAGCGGTTGTTCGAGTCTTGCAAAAATAACCATCCCGACTAACATAACCACTATAGAAGAATATGCCTTTAATAACTGTAGCAACCTTGCAATAGTAACATTGGGCAGTGGCATCACAAGCATCGGCAACTACGCCTTCCGCAACTGCAACAGGTTGAAACTCATTTACAACTACTCGGAACTTATCATCTGGGAGGGCTCAGACGTTTATGGCAATGTTGCAAAAAATGCCATAGTCATAATTACACCCGATGAGGAGGAACTGTACCACTTCGACGGTAATTACCTGTTCAAGAGCGTAGATGGCAAAAACACCCTTGTATTGTACACGGGAAACCTCCTTTCCGAGATATCCTTACCCGAGAAGTTTAACGGACAAGGCTACTCTATCGGCGAGAAAGCATTCTACAATTGCAGTGAAATTGAGAAATTCACTATACCCGAAGACGTTACCGGTGTGTACAAAAATCCATTCGAGGGTACCGGATGGTATAAGAAACAGAACGATGGACTTATTTACAAGGACAATTGGTTGTTGGGTCCAAAAAACACGAAACTCAACGGAATGTTTGTTATCAATGAGGGTACAATAGGTATTGCCGACGCTGTATTTAAAAACGCTGGTACATATGATGATATCGACTTCATTGGTGTTATAATACCAAGTAGCGTAAAATACATTGGAAAGGATGCTTTTAATAGTTGCAGTAGCCTTATGACTGCAACAATCAGTAGTGGAGCCATAGGAGAGAGTGCCTTTTCATATTGCAGAAACCTTGAAAGTATAACACTGGGCAAGGGAGTGACATCTATAGGTGAGAGCGCCTTTTCATCGTGCTATAGCCTTAGAGACATTACGCTGAACGAGGGTATAACACACATTGGAGGCAGTGCATTTGCCAGTTGCGACGCCATTACAAGCATAACTATTCCAGGCAGTGTAAAAAGTATGGGCGGCTATGTATTCGGATATTGCGATAACCTTACAGACATCGTATTGAGCGAAGGTATAACAAACATTGCTAACAACACATTCTGGGACTGCAATAACCTCACAAGCATCACAATCCCCAGCACATTGAAAACAATATCTGAATGGGCTTTCTATTATAACGATAATTTAAAGGAGGTGCACATCAGCGACATCGCTGCGTGGTGCAACATCGATTTCAACGACAGCTATACCTCCAATCCTTTGTACGTGGCAGAAGGTCTATATCTCAACGGAGAGAAGATTACAGACCTTGTTATCCCCGAGGGTGTAACTTATATTGGAAACTATGCATTCTATGAGTACGAAGACCTCACAAGTGTAACCATACCCGGTAGCGTAAAAACCATTGGAGGGAACGCATTCACAAGATGCACCGGAATTACAAGCCTGACAATTGGCAATGGTGTAACAACAATCGGCAATGCAGCTTTCTTTGAGTGTGAAGGCCTCACAAGCATAACTATCCCCGAGAGTTTGACTACCATTGACGAATTGGCATTCTGCAAATGTTACAACCTGAAAACAGTCAACAACCTCTCCGACTTGATTTTCACAGCCGGCTCTACCGACTATGGTTACATTGCCCATTATGCCGACAAGGTTACAAACAAGCCGACAGGTGAAGAAAACGACGGCCCCACCGAGATAGACGGTTTCACATTTGCCGTCATTAATGGTATAAATACCTTGACAGGATATACTGGAGAAAGCACAGAACTGACACTGCCCGCCAACTACAATGGCAACAGCTATGTGATTGGTAACAATGCATTCAGGGACAACACCAATATTACAAGCGTAACTATTCCGGACGCTGTAACAAGCATTGGAAACAGCGCTTTCTTCAACTGCGAAGAACTTGAAACGGTGACACTTGGCGAAGGTTTGGAGAGCATCGGTTCGTCAGCCTTTGAGTGTTGCTATAACCTCAGGTCTATCGAGCTCAAAGAGGGATTGAAGTCAATAGAGGCAGACGCATTCGCCTATTGCTACGCGTTGAAAACCATCTATATTCCGCAAAGCGTCGAGTATATCGGAGAAGCAGTTTGGCCGGGATGTAGAATCCGCGAAATATCGGTAAACGAGAACAACGAGTATTATGATAGCCGCAACGGCTGCAATGCAATTATTGAAAGCGCCACAAACAGGCTCATTCTGGGATGCTCAAACACAGTAATCCCTAACGATGTGACAGCTATTGGCGAAAGTGCTTTTTCAGGAAGAAACGATATATATAATATTACAATCCCTACAAGTGTTGTAACTATTGAAAGATATGCATTCTATAACTGCTATTTTGTTTTTGTGTCAATTCCTGAGAATGTTACCTCTATCAATGAATCTGCATTCTTCTGTTGCAGCGACCTGTCGGAAGTTGTAATCGGAAAGAATGTTTCCAAAATAGGGGCAGATGCTTTTTCCGAGTGCGAAAGCCTGCAACACATTTATGTAGAAGCTGTTACACCACCAACAATCAACGAAAGCACATTCGAGTGCTCTGATGTTGATTTGTACTCAACAGCAGTACTGCACGTCCCTGCCGGTACAAAAGCAGCTTATGAAGCAGACGAGAACTGGAAGAAGTTTGCAAACATTACAGATGAAGAGTTCAGCGTTGACAACAACAATGACTTTTCTTACACTATCCTGTCGGAAGAGGAACAGACTGTGCAGATTACCGGCTACCGCAAGAGTCCTTTAATCAAAATATACGACACTGTTGTGATAGACGGAAAGAGCTACAAGATAACTGATATTGCAGAGAGAGTATTCCTCCAGGATTATGACATAGCAGAAGTAATCTTTGGCAAAAACATCAAGACAATTGGAGACGACGCATTCAACGGCTGCATATCTATTGCAAGTATCACATTCAAAGGCGATGTAACAAGCATTGGCAAGAGAGCTTTCCAATATTGCCAAAGCTTGAGAGAAGTACACCTCCCTGCAAGCCTGACAAACTTTGGTGACTACGCGTTCACACACAACTACAACTTGCAAAGAGTGACCATAGATGAGAACAACCCTGTATACAGCATCCCACAAGGCAGCAACGTGCTGATGGAGCACAACAGTAAAAAGGTTGTATTTGGTTGGAAGGATGCAGTCATCCCCGAAGATGCCACATCAATAGGCAACGGTGCATTCAATGGAGTTGGCGGTATCACCTCTATAGTTATCCCTGCCGGTGTGAAAACTATCGGCGAATATGCTTTTGATGCTTGCTTGAATTTGACAGAAATTTATGTAATGTCTAAAGAACCTGCAGAAGTAGCACCCAATAATAATTTTAGAAACTTTTCACCAACCCTTTATGTACCACAAGGCACTCTTGCAATATATCAGACAGCAGATGTCTGGAAGAACTTCAGGAATATTCAAGAGTTTGATGATACCGGAATTGATGACATCAAAGCAAGCGACATTGCAATAGAAACAACTGCAAACGGCATCTCCCTGACAAATGCCGACGGCAAACAAATTGCCGTCTACACGACAAACGGTACACTCATCGCAAACATTGACAAATACAAAGGCGAGGAGATTACACTTGAAAAGGGCATTTATATTTTAATAGTAGATAAAAACGCCGTTAAAATCAGGTTATAAGCATATTTTATAAAATCCACAACGAACAATCCTTGATTGGGAAGCCCAATCAAGGATTGTTCGTTCTTTGTAGTTGCAATTATTGTTAAAAGTATTATCTTCGCAGAAAATATAACAGACAAGAGATTATGATAAAGAGAATCCTTCTTTGCGCACTCGCGTGCATCACATTCACCACAGCCACTGCCGACGAGGGTATGTGGTTGCCAAGCCTCATCAAGGAACGCGTAAAAGATATGCGCAAAATGGGCTTCAGGCTGAAAGCCGATGATGTTTATTCCACAACAAAACCTTCATTGAAGGATGCTGTAATGCAGTTTGGCGGCGGTTGCACAGGCGAGTTCATCTCGGCCGATGGTCTATTGCTCACCAACCACCATTGCGGATATGCATCGATACAGAAGCTCTCATCGGTGGAAAATGACTACCTGACCGATGGCTATTGGGCAAAATCACGCGCCGAGGAGTTGTATGTACCGGGGCTCACCATCAGCATACTTGAGAAGATGGAGGATGTGACCGACAGGATTGCTGCCGGCGAAAGCAAGGCCGACATTATTGCACAGGCCGCGCAAGGCAATGGCTGCCGCGCAAGCATTGAGCCTATGTACTATGGCAACCGGCACTATCTTTTTGTGTACCGTGTATACCGTGACGTTCGCCTTGTGGGTGCTCCACCATCATCAATAGGCAAGTTCGGTGGCGACACCGACAACTGGATATGGCCACGCCACACCGGTGATTTCTCAATGTTCCGCGTGTATGCCGGTGCCGACAACGAGCCTGCCGACTACTCGGCCGACAATGTCCCCTACCACCCCAAGCGTCACTTCCCAATCTCGACAAAGGGCGTCGACGAGGGCGACTTTACAATGATTTACGGTTTTCCCGGCAACACACAGGAGTATGTGACAGCCGACGCTGTTGAGTATGTGGCAGAGGTGTCGAACCCGATGAAGATAGCACTACGCACAATACGCCTCGACATCATCGGCGAGGCACAGGGCAAGGACGTTGCCACCCGCATTGCCTATGCCGCAAAGCACGCAAACATTGCAAATGCGTGGAAAAAATGGCAAGGCGAGAGCCTGGGGCTTGAGCGCCTTGGAACAGCCGACAAGAAACGTGCATACGAAAAGGAGTTTTCCGCTTGGGCAGCCGGCAAACCACAATATGCAACCTTGCTCGACTCTATGCACACTGCATACGAAAAAGCAATACCCGGATATTTTGCACGCGAACTCTACAACGAGACAATAGGCGGCATTGAGGTGTATAATTTTGCTGCTTGGCTCAACTCAAAGCACGCAAAAGGTGACAAACTAACAGCCGATGTACAGGCCACAGGCCGCAAATACTACCTCAACGACTACAGAGTGGAGATTGACAAGGCGATAGCCAAGCGTATGATAGCCGAATTCATTGAGCGTATGCCGGCCGAGAACATACCACACCAACTCACAGCAGCCATTGACAGCTGCGGCGGCGTGGACAACTATGTCGAACAGTTGTATACCAACACACAGTTGATTACAGAACACCCCCTCACCACCGAAGAAATCCTTGCCGACCCTATGGTACAGCTTGCCGCTTGGTTCGCGCCACTGGCCGAGAAGAACAGAAGCTATGCCTACCGTAACCTCAGCAACGTACCCACAGTTGAAAAATGGTACAGGGAGTATATGCAGGCACTGCGCGAGTGGGACAAGGAGCGCGCTTTCTACCCCGATGCCAATTTCACCCTGCGTGTGGCATACGGCACTGTTTGTGGCTATGAGAACGCCGACGGCGAGTACCACACACACCTGACCACACTCGACGGCATAATGGCAAAGGACAACCCCGAGGTGTATGATTACAACATCCCGCAGGTGTTGCGCGATATATATGCAGCAAAGGACTACGGACGCTGGGCCATCGACAACAACGGCAAAAGGACAATCCCCGTATGCTTCCTTGCCAACAACCACACCTCGGGCGGAAATTCGGGCTCACCCGTCATCAACGGCAAGGGCGAACTTATTGGTATCAATTTCGACCGCACCTGGCGTTCAACAATGAGCGACATAGAGTTCGACCCCGGCATCTGCCGCAATATCTCGGTAGACATACGCTACGTGCTGTTTGTCATCGACCGCGTTGGTGGCGCAAGCTACCTGTTCGAGGAGATGGACTTGAGATAACAGAACAGACAGGTGTATATGGACTATCTTCACACACTTTTCATCGAGCACTCGGCACTGCAAGCAATTGTAGTGCTTTCGCTCATTTCGGCCATAGGCATTATCCTGGGACGCATACGCGTATTTGGCATATCGCTTGGCATAACATTCGTGTTCTTCACCGGTATCCTTGCCGGACACTTCGGGCTTACAATCGACAGCCAGATGCTGTTCTATGCCGAGACCTTTGGCCTTGTGCTCTTTGTCTATGCACTCGGACTGCAGGTGGGCCCCGGTTTCTTCAGTTCAATGCGCAGCGAGGGAGCGAAACTGCTGTTGCCTGCCATTGGCATTCTACTTACCGGCACATTGCTTGCCATAGCATTCAGCTACGCGGCAAACGTAGCCATTGCCGATATGTCGGGCATCCTGTGCGGAGCAACCACAAACACACCGGCTCTTGCTGCAGCCCAGCAGACACTCAAGCAATTGGGAATGGAGAGCAGCGGGGCGGCATTGAGCTGCGCGCTCACCTATCCGCTGGGAGTTGTAGGAGTCATCTTTGCTCTCATTTTTCTGCGCAAGCTCTTTGTGAAGCCAACCGACCTTCCACGCCCCGACAACAAGCACAAGAAGAACGTGTTCATTGCAAGCTACTGTGTCACTAACCCCGAGATATTCGGCAAGACAATTTCCGATATACACGACAAGCACAACCATTTTGTAATCTCGAGAATGTGGCACGACGGGCACGTGCTCATCCCAATGTCCGACAGGGTGCTGCAGAAGAACGACGTTCTGCTTGTGATTACAAAGCCCGAAGAGACAGAGAGCCTGCGACAAATATTCGGCGAACAGGAGCAGAAGGATTGGAACGCCGAGAACATCGACTGGAACAAGATTGACAGCGAGCTTACATCGCAGCGCATCATCGTGACACGCCCCGAAATCAACGGCAAAAAACTCTCTACGCTGCGCCTGCGCAACAACTACGGCATCAACATCAGCCGTGTCTACCGTTCCGAGGTGCAGCTGCTCGCCACCCCCGACCTTGTGTTGCAACTTGGCGACCGCCTAACTGTGGTTGGTGAGACCGCCGACATCAAGCGCGTGGAGAAAATCCTGGGCAACGCAGTAAAGAGCCTCAACGAGCCGAACCTTGTCTCGGTGTTCATAGGTATGATTCTTGGCCTTATGGTGGGTTGTATACCATTGTCAATACCCGGCATCTCGGTACCTGTGAAGCTGGGCCTCGCCGGTGGCCCCATCATTGTGGGTATCCTCATAGGAACATTCGGTCCACGTCTGCATATGATAACCTACACCACGCAAAGTGCCAATATGATGCTAAGGGCAATAGGACTCAACCTGTACCTTGCTTGCCTGGGACTCGATGCCGGCGCACACTTTTTTGAAACCATCGTGCGCCCCGAGGGTGCATTGTGGCTCATTCTGGGCCTGCTGATAACATTTATCCCTGTCGTGCTCATAGGAATTTTTGCCCTGCGTGTGATGAAACTCGATTTTGGCTCAATTGCCGGGCTGCTTTGTGGCTCAATGGCAAACCCAATGGCACTGACATACGTCAACGAGACTATCGAGGGCGACAACCCCTCTGTAGCATACGCAACCGTCTACCCGGTGTGTATGTTCCTCAGAGTGGTGATAATACAGCTGGTGGTAATGTTCTTGGTCTGAAATAGTATGACAACTGTAAAAAGAACGGCAATAGCAGGCGACCTGTTCATTGAATTCAACAGCAAGAATATTGAGATATACCGCATTGCCAACGACGGCAGCGGAGCGCTCAAACGCATTGATGACATACAGGGGACAATACGCCGCATAGCCGAGGAGACAGGTTTTGAGCGCGACTACAACCTGAGTTACCGCCAATATGTGGCAAGGCTCATACAACATATTAACGGATTGGAAAACAACAAAAACAGATAATTATGAAAAAGACGTTTGCACTCTTTGCACTTTTGCTGTGCACAATTGGAATCAATGCGCAGAACAACTACATCAACGGTCAATCAATCTGGTTTGACAAACCCACCACTCTCAACGGACGTGCAATATGGTATGGCGGCCGCCCCGATTTGTGGAAAGGCAAGGGCAAGCCCGAGTGGGCCGGCGATGCCAACTACAATGCCGACAAGGAGTGGGAATCCTACTCACTGCCCATCGGCAACGGCAGCATAGGCGCAAACATTATGGGTTCGCTTGAGGCCGAACGCATCACTTTGAACGAGAAGACACTGTGGCGTGGCGGCCCCAACACCGAAAAGGGTGCAGAGTATTACTGGAACGTGAACAAACAGTCGGCACACTTGCTCGACGACATACGCCGGGCATTCCTTGACGGCAATGACGAACTTGCGGCAAAGCTCACACGCGAGAATTTCAACAGCACCGCGTCATACGAATATTATGGCGAGAAACCGTTCCGTTTCGGTAACTTCACCACAATGGGCGAGTTCTACATCGAAACCGGGCATAACCTCATTGGCCTTGGCGATTACAAGCGCATTCTCTCGCTCGACTCGGCGGTGGCTGCCGTACAGTATAGACGCGACGGAACAGACTTCGAGCGCAAGTATTTTGTATCGTACCCGGCCAATGTGCTGGCAATGAAGTACAGCGCAAGCAAGAGCGGAATGCAGAACCTCACATTCAGCTACGTTCCCAACCCTGTATCGGAGGGCACAATGGAGAGCGACGGCAACAACGGGCTTGTGTGGAAGGCAAAGCTTGACAACAACGGTATGCAGTACACCATCCGCATACAGGCTGTTGCCAAGAACGGAAATGTATCCGTTGAAAACGGCAAAATCATTGTAGACGGAGCCGACGAGGTGTGCTTCTACGTCACCGCCGACACCGACTACAAGATTAACTTTGACCCGGATTTCAGTGACCCCAAGGCATACGTTGGCGTCAACCCCGACGAGACAACTGCAGCTTGGATGAAAAATGCTGTTGCAAAGGGATATGATGAGCTTTTCAAGGAGCACTATGCCGACTACTCGGCCCTTTTCAACCGCGTGAAACTGGACCTCAATCCAAACGCACCCACAACACAGGAATTCCCCGCAGTGAAGAACCTGCCCACAGACAAGCGCCTTGCAAGCTACCGCACCGGTAAGCCCGACTATGCACTGGAGCAGCTCTATTTCCAGTTCGGCCGCTACCTGCTCATCTCAAGTTCGCGCCCCGGCAATATGCCTGCCAACCTGCAAGGCATCTGGCACAACAATGTCGACGGCCCTTGGCGTGTGGACTACCACAACAACATCAACCTGCAGATGAACTACTGGCCATCGTGCGCCACCAACCTGTCGGAGTGCACATTGCCTCTCATCGATTTCATACGCACACTCACCAAGCCGGGCGAGGTGACTGCAAAGTCATACTTTGGCGCACGCGGTTGGACAGCAAGCATATCAAGCAACATATTCGGCTTTACAGCACCACTCATCAGCCAGGATATGTCGTGGAATTTCAATCCGATGGCAGGCCCCTGGCTTGCCACACACATCTGGGATTACTATGATTACACACGCGACCGCAAGTTCCTGAAGGAGACCGGATACGACATTATAAAGAACAGTGCAATCTTTGCCGTTGACTACTTGTGGAAGAAAGACGACGGCACATACACAGCAGCACCATCCACATCGCCCGAGCACGGCCCCATCGACCAGGGCGCGACATTCGTTCACGGCGTAGTACGCGAGATTTTGCTCGATGCCATTGCTGCAGCCGAGGTTTTGGGGGTTGACAGCGAACTGCGCAAGGAGTGGCAGAGTGTCCTTGACAACCTTGTACCCTACACCATCGGCCGCTACGGCCAGCTTATGGAGTGGAGCAAGGACATTGACGACCCCAACGACCAGCACCGCCACGTAAACCACCTCTACGGCCTGCACCCGGGACACACCATTTCACCGGTGACAACCCCCGAACTTGCCGAGGCGTCAAAGGTGGTTCTTGTTCACCGTGGCGACGGCGCAACAGGTTGGAGTATGGGTTGGAAGCTCAACCAATGGGCGCGTCTGCACGACGGCAACCACGCATATACCCTCTTTGGCAACCTGTTGAAGAACGGCACACTCAACAACCTGTGGGACACCCACGCTCCGTTCCAGATTGACGGAAACTTTGGCGGCACAGCAGGCATCACCGAGATGCTTATGCAGAGCCATATGGGCTTCATACACCTGTTACCTGCACTCCCCGACGCTTGGGAAGAGGGTAAGATTGACGGTATCCTCGCCCGCGGCGGTTTCGAGGTCGAAATCAACTGGAGCGAGGGCAAACTCACCGAGGCCATCATAACATCGAACAACGGCGGCCGTTGCAACTTGCGCTACGGCGACAGCACATTGTCGTTCAACACAAAGAAAGGCGGAAAGTACAAAGTCGTGTTCAAGAACGGAAAACTGAAGAAGGCATAACTGAATAATGGCAAAGAAAAGAGCACACAACAGCAAATATTTGCTGCTGAAAACAGCAATACTCATTGCCATTGTACTATTGGCGTTGCTTTACCCGAGCAAGGGTGGACAAAAGAGCAACGACGGTAACGACAAACTCGGCATAGAACTTGCAATACCGCAGTTCACAAAGTCGACAAAGAGCCAGGTGATTGAGCACGTAGGCTACACTGTGTCATACAACGAACAGCGCCGCAACCCGAACTGGGTGGCATACGAGCTTACAGCCGAAGAGGTCGACGGCACAGAACCACGTGGCAGCAAGTTCGTCCCCGACCCCTCTGTCGCCGGGCGTCAGGCGGTCGACAACGACTACAGGAACAGCGGATGGGACAGAGGGCATCTTGCGCCTGCCGCCGATATGAAGTGGAGCGAACAGGCTATGGACGAGAGTTTCTATCTGTCGAACATATCCCCACAGAACGGCAACCTCAACCGCGGAGTGTGGAAAAACATTGAAGAGCTCACACGCGACAATGCCCACCATTATGGTGAAATACTTGTAGTCACCGGCCCTGTATTCACAAGCAAGAAAGGACTTGGATACATAGGCAACAACAGGGTTCTCATCCCTAACGGCTTTTACAAGGTGCTGCTTGCCTATGACAATGGCTACACGGGGATAGGTTTCTACTGCGAGAACGCCGCCGGTAAAAAGAAGCTCGACACATACGCAAGGAGCATTGATGAAATTGAGGAAATCACAGGAATAGACTTCTTTCACAACCTGCCCGATGATATTGAGGCAGAGGTTGAAAGCACATTCGACTGGAACAAATGGAAAACCGCAAACTGAGATAATTTTAGAAATTTAAACAGCTTCTTATAATATGTTCATAGTCATAGCAATGATGTTCGGCGGCATAGCCTTTGGCTACCTTATGCGCCGTCACCGCTTCACCCACATAGGACGTGTAACGATATTCTTCATCTGGATATTGCTGTTTGTGCTGGGTGTGGAGGTAGGCGGCAACCCCAATATCATAAAATCACTGCATACGCTTGGCGTTGAAGCTATTTTCATTGCCGGGATGAGCATCCTGGGCAGTGCCATTGCTGCAATGTTGCTTTGGAAAAATGTAAAGAAGAACGAGGAAAAGAGCAAAGACAATGAAAGGTAGTCTTGTAATCATAGGATTTTTCATCCTTGGCATCATCTGCGGTGTGACAGACATTATCCCCGCAGAGGTTCTGGAGGGTAACATCAGCCTCTACACACTGTGCGCTCTGATGTTTTGCGTCGGTGTGAGCATCGGCAACGACCCGGACAGCATCAGCAGTTTCAGGCAACTGCCCCGCAGGCTCACACTGTTGCCCATTGCAACAATCCTGGGCACTTGGGCAGCACTTGTGGTTGTAAACCTGTTGCTCGACTTCCGCACCACACAACAGTGCTATGCAGTGGGCTCGGGATTCGGCTACTACTCACTCTCCAGCATCTTCATCACCGAATATATGGGAGCAGAACTTGGCACGCTTGCCCTGCTCACCAACATTGCACGCGAACTGCTCACCCTGCTTGCAGCACCGCTATTGGTAAAATACTTTGGCCCGTTGTCGCTCATCTCGGCCGGTGGCGCAACCACTATGGACACCGTTCTGCCGTCGGTAATACGCTACTCGGGCAAGCAATACGCAATACTCTCAATCTATCAAGGATTTGTGGTAGATTTCTCTGTGCCTTTTATGGTCACGTTCTTCTGTACGATATAAAAAAGCAGGCAGAAGCAAAGCACTGCCTGCTTTACAGGATATATGCAGCCGGTTACTTGAGCAGGATGCTTTCTATCGCCTCCTTGAGCTGCGGCTTGCCCATTGCGCCCTGTGAGCGGTGCATTGTGCCGTCTTGCTCAATGAAGATGAGTGTTGGTATCGAACGTATGCCAAAGAGCATTGACAGTTCTTCTTCCTCGTCGACATTTATTTTATAAATATCCACCTTGCCTGCAAACTCATCGGAGAGTTCCTCCAGCACAGGCGCAAGCATCTTGCAAGGGCCGCACCACTCTGCATAAAAATCAATCAACGCAGGCTTGTCGCCAATAAATTCAAAACTGCCGGAATTGGATTTGTAGTCACCGATACGGGCTACGAACTGTTCGCTTGTCAAATGAATTGTTGCCATAATATTTTCTTTAGTTGTTGTTTGTTGCCGCTAATATAACACATAAAAGTTAAAATAGTGATTATATAACATTCTTTAGCATTTGAGCAGTGGCTGCATATTCAAAAAACAAAAAAACAGGCATTGTTGCTAAAAAGCCAAGGCTCTTTATTGATTGTTTGAAGAGTTTAAACTAAATTAGCACAATATTATAAAAATTACTACTATGCAGCAATATACACCTATCGAAAAATGCCTGCGCTTCCTGCGCCGCTACAACAGATACATAAAAGTAGCTGTGATAGCCATAATTGCTTTGACAATAGCAATGTTGCCTACCGGACTGTTTGGCATTGACGGGCTCACCCCCATTCAGCAGCGTGTGATTGCAATCTTTGTTTGGGCTGCACTTATGTGGATTGTAGAGGCAGTTCCGGCGTGGACCACGTCGCTGCTCATCATAGTGATTATGCTGCTCACCGTCTCGGACAGCGGAATATCGGCTCTCATCAGCGGCTACGACACCAAGGAACTTATGAGCTACAAGGCCATAATGAACACCTTTGCCAACCCCACGGTAATGCTCTTTATGGGCGGTTTCATTCTTGCCCTTGTGGCATCAAAAAGCGGCATTGACGTGAGTATGGCACGCGCTATGCTCAAGCCCTTCGGTTCAAGGCCGCGCATTGTGCTGCTTGGTTTCATCCTTGTAACGGCCATATTCTCGATGTTTGTGAGCAACACCGCCACAGCGGCAATGATGCTCACTTTTATGGCACCGGTCATAAGACAGTTGCCGGCAACGGAGAAGGGCACAACGGCACTTGCACTTGCAATACCCATCGGTGCCAACATAGGCGGTCTTGCCACCCCCATAGGCACACCCCCCAACGGCATAGCCTTGCAGTATATCAACGACGTCGACGGGCTTAATCTGGGTGTGGATTTTGGCGAATGGACGCTGCTTATGACACCACTGATGCTGGTCATTCTGTTTATCTCGTGGGGACTTCTCAGCGCGATGTACCCATTCACAGCCAAAAAGGTGAACCTTACAATCATTGGCGGTGCAAAAAAAGGGTGGAGAACATACGTAATCTATGCCACATTGGCGGTAACCATCCTGCTATGGATGTTCGAGAGGGTAACAGGCATCAACTCATACGTGGTGGCTCTCATTCCTATCGGCGTGTTCGCAATAACCCGCATCATTAAATCGAGTGACCTCAAGGACATCGACTGGGCCTGCCTGTGGATGGTTGCCGGCGGATTTGCTCTTGGCGAGGGAATGTCAAAGACCGGCCTTGCCAAAGCATTGGTTGCATCAATTCCTTTCGACAGTTGGCCGGCAATGCTTGTACTGCTCGGCGGCGGAATAATATGCTGGTTGCTCTCGCAGTTCATCTCCAACTCGGCGGCCACGGCGCTTATGGTACCCATAATGGTTGCCGTGGGCAGTGGTATGCAAGATGCTTTGGGCGATTTCGGCGGCGTGGGCACACTGCTCATTGGTGTGGCTATGGCAGCATCGTTCGCAATGTCATTGCCCATCAGCACACCACCAAATGCAATAGCCTACTCAACCGGCCTCATAAAGACAAAACAGATGTTTACTGTGGGTATAACCATCGGTGTAATATCACTTGTCATTGGATACACACTCATCATAGCAGTGGGCAAGAGTGGATATTTCGGATAAATTCAACATAAAAAAATATGAAAAAGACACTATTCATTGCAGCGCTGATGTCGATATTTGTCGGCAACGTGACAGCGCAAGAGGAATTCAGTTTCAAGTTCTACGGCTTTGTGCGCAATTATGCTTGCTACGACACACGCGAGAGCCTTACATCAAACAGTGAGCAGTTCTATTATATGCCCAAAGATGTGAAGCCCGATGCAGAAGGCAACGACATCTATGCACAGCCGAATATGATGCTGTTGAGCATAACCACACGCCTGGGACTAAACATCACAGGCCCTGAGTTCCTGGGTGCAAAGACATCGGCAAAGATTGAGGCAGACTTTGCAGGCTTTGGAACAAGCAACACAGTGTTGCGCATACGCCAGGCGTACGCCAAGATGGACTGGAAGCACAACAAACTGCTTGTAGGACAGGCGTGGCACCCGATGATGGGCGATATGATGCCCGATGTATTCTCGCTCGAGACCGGTGCACCGTTCACACCCTTCAGCCGCACGCCACAGTTGCGATACGACTATGTGAACAAGGGCGTCACATTGACAGCCACAGCACTCTATCAGTTCCAGTACACATCATACGGCCCTGACGGTGCATCGTTCAACTATGCACGCAATGCGGTTGTGCCCGAGCTCTATTTCCAGGCAATGTACAAGAAGGGCGGTTTCCAGGCAGGTGTAGGCGTTGACATTCTCACAATCAAACCGCGCCAGAGCTATGCCGTAACAGAAACGAAAAAAGAGACTTACTATGTGCCTGCACACGATGAGACAGGAGCCCCCATTCTTGACGGCAACGGTGCACCGACTTTTGTACCCATTGAGAAAAGCACCACTAGTACAAAAAACTACAAGTGCAACGAAGCGCCTGTAATAAGCTTCACCCCCACACTCTTTGCATCGTACAAGGCCGACCGCTGGGGCATCAAAGGCCGTGTGACATACGCGCAGAACGCCGCTCACCTTAGTATGATAAGCGGCTACGGAGTAACAGCCATCAAAGAGAACGGCGAGTGGGAGTATGGCACAATCAACAGCATCGGCGGTTGGATTGACGCTACATACAAACAGCCTTTGAAGAAAGGCTATCTGCAGTTCTGTTGCTTTGCCGGCTATACAAAGAACCTGGGCTGCGAGAAAGAGATCGTGGGCGACATTTATATGCGCGGCGAGAAGAATATGGACTATATGTGGCGCGTTGCCCCCAGCATCCTCTACACACACAATGCACTGCAGATTGGTGTTGAGTATAACCCCACCACTGTGGGCTATGGCGAGAAGGAGAAGAACTACACAATGAAAAATCCCCGCCCTGTAACAAACCACCGCATCTGCGCAATGGTGAAATACAATTTCTGATAAAAAATAACTAAACCAATAGAATATGAACAAGAAAGTATTGACATTAGGCCTTATGCTTATGGCCGGCTTGGGTGCAACAGCCCAAGTGAACCTTGTGAACCCCGTTCCACAGGAGGTTACAAAGAGTCCCGGAACGGTAATTTTCAATGCACCCACAGCGTGGAGCATCAACGCGGCAAAAGCCCACCAAAGCGGATACATCTACGACGCCCTTGCAACAGCAGCACCCGAGATTGCCGCAAAGGCCAACTTCAAAGTGACTCTTGGTGTGCGTGGCGAAAGCAAAGTGAACAAATACAAGAAGAACATCCCGGCAAAAGCAGAGGGTTACTTTATGAAAGTGACCGAAAAGGAGGTTGTAATTGCCGGTAACGACGAGAAAGGTCTTTACTATGGCGTGCAGACACTGCTTGGAATGATGAAAGAGGGCAAGCTCGAGCCCTGTACCATCACCGACTGGCCCGATGTGCCTTTCCGTGGAACAGTGGAGGGTTTCTATGGCACACCTTGGAGCCACGAGGCACGCAAGAGCCAGCTTGCTTTCTATGGCCGCAACAAGATGAACGTCTACATTTATGGCCCGAAGGATGACCCCTGGCACCGCGACAAGTGGCGCGAGGCATATCCCGAGGCAGAGGCCAACCGCATTGCCGAGCTTGTCAACGTGGCTAAGGCAAACGGTGTAAACTTCTACTGGGCTATTCACCCGGGCGTAGACATCAAGTGGAACGACCAGGACCGCGACTTCCTTATGAAGAAGCTCGAGATTATGTACCAGCTTGGTGTACGCTCGTTCGCAGTGTTCTTTGACGACATTTGGGGCGAGGGCGCAAAAGCCGACAAGCAGGCTGCACTGCTCAACTACATCGACGACAACTTTGTACAGGTGAAGAAGGACGTTGCTCCACTCATCCTTTGCCCAACAGAGTACAACAAAGGCTGGGCAAACGAGGAGAAGGGCTACCTTCGCACACTTGGCAACAACCTGAACAAAGGCATCGAGGTTATGTGGACAGGCAACTCTGTGGTAGCCTGCATCGACAAGCCCACCATGGAGTGGATTAACGAGCGCATACAGCGTAAGGGATACATCTGGTTGAACTTCCCTGTGAACGACTTTGTTCGCGACCACATCCTTATGGGCCCGGCATACGGCAACGGCCTCGACATTGCCACCGATGTTTCGGGCTTTGTAAGCAACCCGATGGAGTATGCCGAGACATCAAAGATTTCACTCTATGGCATTGCCGACTACTGCTGGAATATGGAGGAGTATGACTACCGTAGCAACTGGGAGAAGAGCCTCAAGAACATCCTTCCAAGCAACCACGAGGCGTTGCGCACATTCGCGCTCTATAACAAAGACCTTGGCCCTAACGGCCACGGATTCCGTCGCGAAGAGGGCGAGGAGCTCAAAGACGTAGTCGCAGCTGTTGAAAAGGGCGACTTTATGGGAGTTGCAATGCTCAACGTTGCTTGCTGCGAACTGGAGACCGCCTGCGACATTCTGCTCAACGACAACAGCAACCCACAGCTGTTGCACGAACTGCGTCCTTGGATTATCCAGGGCAAGAACCTTGCAGCATACGGTAGAGCGGTGTGCACAATGAAGATGTTTGCCTCAATGAAGGACAACAGCGCATCTACAAGCAAGTTCATCAACTTCGAGAACCTCTACAAGCAGGCACGTTCATTGCAGAAACAGATGTTCGACCTCGAGAACAACAAGGCAATGCGCCATCCATACCAGATTGGAACTAAGGTCGGTACCAAGGTTATGCTGCCTGCATTGAACAAGTTGTTTACACAGGCAACAAAGGAGTACAACAATGTACACGGCACCGATTTGAACACAACAGCAGAGTACAACCCATTCAAGCTCACATCAACAGTTACACAGCTTGCACTGCTGCCCGTGAAGCTCAATGGCGACAGAGTGGAGATTGCATCGGCGCTCGAGGTTATCAACTGGCAGGCCGGCGGTGAGCTTATGCTCGAGAGCGAGACACCTATCACATTCCAGGGTATGGACTTCAACTTTGGCGTGAACGGCGTTGCAAAGCACTTCAGCCTTGAACTCTTTGTCGATGGCGCTTGGCGCGAGGTGAGCCTGTTGCACTACCGCGAGGATGACCCCGTTATCCACACAGGCAACGAGCTTGGCGGTATGACAGCTACCAAACTGCGCATCACAAACAAGAGCGGCGAGGAGCAGAAAGTATACTTCAAGAGCTTTACCTTCATAAGACGATAAACAGCAGCACTGCTGCTTAACCACACTCCCCATCACGGCGTGCCGTGATGGGGAGTGTGGCATATTATCATAGACTATTCATCAGGTTGACAAACGACCTTTGCCATCCCGTTAAGCGAAAGACATTGCCTGCGACGGCGTGTCATTGACGATACATCGTTCCCGGCAAAACACAATTTTGTAGCCAACAGTTCCGATGTCATTGAATTTCAATTCTGTTACAAGTGACAAACTTACATAAAACTGTACTATAAGCAACAATTTGAAACAACATTTTTGTATTGCAGAACTGTAGCCACAACAACAAACATTCCCCTGTCAGCGCTCACTGAACGCGCTGACAGGGGAACAAAAATCATTTCTACCCTATTCAAAGGGTCGGATATTACTTTACAAGTACCTTTTTGCCATTGACAATGTAAATTCCGTTTGTCGGGTTCTCGACAACGCGTCCCTGGAGGTCATAGTAAATATATTCTTTACCATCTTCGAAAATCTCATCAATGCCGGTTATTATTTCAAGCGCCTCTGTGGGGTCAAAATCACCGGCCTCAAGAATTACACAAGAGTTTCCGCCATCGGGGGTGCTCCAGCCATCGATTGTCATTTGTCTGCTGCCACCAACGTTTATATTGTGGTTGCCATCGAAATAGAACATAAACGTGTTTTCGTATGCTCCGAATGTCACATTTATTGCATCCACCGGTGCATCGCCAAGCGTGCCATCTTTATTGACAAACTTCTTCTCGCCTGCGTGATAGAGGAAATATGTCACACCACCGTCGCAGCTTAAGATAGCGAAATGCTGACGGCTATCGCTTGCAGTTGCGTCAATGCCGAGGTCGACATTCGATTTAAGCGCCGTGCCACCCTGCTCTACCGCCCACGATGTAGCACCACGTGAGTGGTAAGGCTGAGAGATATAGTAGAGCTTGTCGTTGTTCAATTGAGTGAGGGAGGTTATTGTATTTTCATCAACAATCTCTGTATATTCGGCAATCTTGTTCAACGCCTCTGTAGGGTCAAAAGCAACAGCTTCAACAAGAGCACAAGAGTTGCCGCCATCGAGGGTGCTCCAGCCATTGATTATGATTTGACTGCTACCACCAACATTTATATTGTGTTTGTCATCGAAATAGAACATAAATGTGTTTTCGTATGCTCCGGATTTCATATTTATAGCATACATCGGTTCATCGCCAAGCGTGCCATCATTGTTGACAAACTTCTTCTCGCCTGCGTGATAGAGGAAATATGTTTCACCGCCATCGTTGCTCAAGATAGCGAACTGCTGACGACTATCGCTTGCCGTTGCGTCAATGCCGAGGTCATTGTTCGATTTAAGCGCTGTGCCACCCTGCTCCACCGCCCACGATGTAGCGCCACTTGAGTGGCAAGGCTGAGAGATATAGTAGAGCCTGTTGTTGTTCAATTGAGTTGTTGGCTTATAAACGGCATCCGCATACAATGCAACACATCCCCAATTTTCTGAACCTTTTATAATATCCAATTTAGAGAAATTGTAAACAGTTTTAAGCCTGTCGCAACCATTGAAAGCATACTCACCAATGCTTGTAGCTCCGTTGCCGATTACAATGCTTTTAAGGCCGTAGCAATCACGGAACACATTTTTTCCAATGCTTGTAACACTGTTAGGGATTGTAATGCTTGTAAGCCCGTAGCAATCACGGAACGCATTTTTTCCAATGCTTGTAACACTGTTAGGGATTGATGTGTTTTTGCAACCAGTAACCAATGTGTTTGTTGCCGTCTCTATTATTGCATTGCAATTATCGCGACTGTCATATTTTGTATTATCGGCTGCAACCGTTATACTTGTAAGCATGTCGCAACATTGGAACGCAGAATTTCCAATGCTTGTTACGCTGCTGGGGATTTCAATGCTTGTAAGACCGGAGCATTGTTCGAATACTCCATCTCCAATACTTTCAACGCTGTTACCGATTATAATGCTTTTAAGACCATAGCAGTAGGTGAATGCATTATTTCCAATAAATATTACGCT
>JAFYWV010000015.1 GCA_017546505.1 Bacteroidaceae bacterium | reverse complement strand
TTTTCCCGTGTGCCGAGTTCTTTGGTACTTTCTGTCACACAGAAAGTACATACGGCAAGACTACAGAATGAATATAAGACAACTGAACAAGGTTAAAAATTGCGAGTAAGTGTGGGTAATTTACCCACAAAGCGAGCGAAAGCAATTTCAAAAAAAGTTAAAACTACAATCAATTCTATAAATCAATAGACTATCCCCCAGGCTTAAAACAAACCGGGGCATCCACACCTTTTTACGACTGAGCCAAAATAATCCTTTCCGTTGTAGCGAATGCTGCATCACGGTTTTTTGGTAAAGCCTGTTCGCATATCAACGACGCCATTTCCCGTAGTAGGAAATGGCGTCATTGATATTTGGTAATTTGTTTATTGTTAGTTAAATAATTCGTCTCGTTGAAGATATGCTATAACATCTCCTCGGTTCACGTGGTCGCCCTGTTTTGCGCAGATTTCAACAACGCGTCCACCAAGCCCTGTTGCTACAGGCTGCAGCTCACCCCACGGTGTTATTATGGTGCAGAACAGCTCGTCTGCTGCATAATGGCGTCCTATTGCCGGAGCCTGTGAAATACCATCCACAACAACCTCCCAAAGAATCTGTCCTTTTTCGGCTGCAACAACGGGGTCTGCCTTTGCGTGCTTGATAGCCTTTATTTCCTCTACACTTACACCTTTGCTTGCCATTTCGCTCTCCTTTGCCTTTTCAATGTCTGCAAGGAAACGTTCCTTTGCCACTCCGCTCTTGTAGTCACGGTATTGGCGCTCGTGCATAGCAAATTCCCACAATTCCTCATCGTCCTCACCGGTTTCCCATCCAAGCTCCAGCATCTCCTTGCGGTAGTTCTCCAATGCGTCCGGGTAAAAACTCTGTGGGTCGGCAGTGGTGAACTCATAGCCTTTCTCTTTTGCAAGCTCAATGATTTCCGGTGCAAGCTCGCCGGGTAGTCTTCCGCTCTTTCCAAGTATCATACCCCACATACTCTCATCCATACGGCTGAAGCGTGGCTCATCCTGTGCGCGTGACAACAGGTTCATCAGGGCAATATTCTTTACATATTGGCTGAATGGGGTAACCAGTGGGGGATAGCCCACTCGTGGCCACACGTAGGCAACTTCGTTGAACAGTTCGACCATAAGCTCGTCAAGCGTATATGTTGGCTTGCCCTTGCTCTGTAGAATGCTGTTTATACCTTTGTGCACTCCTGCAAGGTCCGACATCATAGAACCCATCATTCCGCCCGGCAAACCGCTGGTTAGCAGCAACGAGCTCATAAGTTTGTTATTGTTGTCCATAAACACTCCAATCCATTCATCAATGAATTGTTGTGTCAGGCTGCGCACTTTCATATATGCATTCATATTGATTTCAGGCACATTAAACCCTGCGTCTTTAAGCATTGCTTGAACACTTATTATATCCGGATGAACCTTTCCCCACGACAATGGTTCGACAGCTGTGTCAATAATGTCGCATCCATTTTTGCAGACCTCGAGTATCGACGCCATAGACAATCCCGGGCCACTGTGTCCGTGATATTGTATTATTATTTCGGGGTGTTTGTCCTTTATGCTCTTTGTCAAGCGTCCGAGGAATGCCGGACGGCCTATTCCTGCCATATCCTTGAGACAAATCTCGCTGGCGCCGGCGGCTATAAGCTCATCGGCAAGGTTGCTGTAATACTCGACAGTGTGTATGGGTGACGATGTTATGCACAGTGTTGCCTGTGGTATCATTCCGGCCTCAAGTGCATACTTTATTGACGGTATAATGTTGCGGGAGTCGTTGAGTCCGCAGAAAATTCGTGTGATATCTACTCCCTGTGCTTTTTTTACCTTATACATTAGTCTTCGTACGTCGGCAGGAACCGGGAACATACGAAGCCCATTGAGTGCTCTGTCCAGCATATGTGTCTGAATTCCGGCTTCGTTGAATTTCTTTGTAAAGCTGCGCACTGCCTTGTTGGGGTTTTCTCCCGCCATAAGGTTTACTTGTTCAAAAGCTCCTCCATTTGTTTCTACTCGTGAAAAACATCCCATTTCAATGATTGCCGGTGCAACTTTTTCCAGTTGTTCTGCCAAAGGTTGGAATTTACCCGATGATTGGAACATATCGCGGTAAACAAGACTGAATTTAATCTCCTTTTTCATAATTATGAGTATTTGTGGAGTAGTGTAATACTACCATTTTGGTTTGAGTTTATATAAATAGTTTGTCTATCACTTATGCAAAGTTAGTTGCTTTGTATTTAAATCCTAATTTTTGAAGAAGTATTTTTCTATAATTTTTGAGCTAAGGCTTTTGTTTTTATTTCAGTGTTTATGTATTTCTTTTATTGCAATCATTCTTTTGCTTGTTCTCTAATGTGTTATGTCCTGAGCTTTGTCAAAAAACGGCGTGTCTGCTTTTTTTACGTGCTTCTGTCACTTATTTTTTCAAACTTAAACAGTATTTACTGCTTTCCGGGGTTTTTGCTGCTGTTTTTGTTACAGCTTGCTTGTTGTTGCCTCAGTTGTTTTTTTGTTGAAAAAATACTCTAAATAATGTTTGTTTTGGTAAAAACGCCGTTTTTCTTTATAAAAATAGCCAAAACTTATGTTTTATTTCACCAATAAATAATGAATTTTGCCAATTATTTGATTATTTTACCAAAACAAACAGCTCTATGTCGCTTGTTTTGCTTGTTTACAAAATGATTTGCGACCTTTGCAAAAAAGAACAGCCGCAAGCAGCCGGCTTTGGGATAAAGTGTATGCTTTGTGGCGCGATTGGATTTTAAAACTATTCATTGTTAAAACTATTTTATGAAACACTATCTTTCGTACATAGAAGATGTTGTTAAAGGCGGGTGGAATAATCCTGCTATTACAAATTACGGAGGGAATACCTTTAGAAATTGTGACATTGCAAAAAATATAGAGAGGTTGCACATACTATTCAAACAGTGTGGTGTAAAAGAGGGCGAAAACATTGCTGTCTGTGCGCGAAATTCTGCTGAATGGTGTATAGCCTTTCTTGCAATAGCAACATATAAAGCTGTGGCTGTGCCTTTGTTGGCTGATTTTTTGCCTGAAAACATTGCAAATCTTGTGAAAATATCTGATAGCAAATTGTTGTTTGTTGATAAGAGTGTGTTGGCAGGCTTGCAGCGTTCGGGGGTGGCTTCTGCTTTTGGCGGATATGATGGTTTTGTTGGTGTGTTTGATATTGTAACATACGTACAGATAAATGATTGCAGTGGCTGTGTTAATGTAAAGATAGAAGATGTTGACAAGGCGTTTTCTTTGAAATATCCTAATGGAATGGGTGTTGCCGATGTTGATTTTTCTGTAGGCGGGCTTGACGACCTTGCTGTAATAAGTTATACCTCAGGAACAAGCAGCTCCCCTAAGGGTGTGATGCTTGCTGCCAAGTCGCTTTCGGGAAATGTCGAGGTTGCACGAAAACTGGTTCCTGTGGCTTATGAAGCTCCCGGCAATACTTTGTCGATTTTGCCATTGGCACATATCTTCGGGTTGGCTTTCGATTTTCTGTTCCTTTATAGTTCCGGGTGTCACATACATATATTCACAGAAAAGCCGGTGCCGGTACGCTTGCTTAAAGCATTATCAGAAGTAAAGCCTTTTATCTTCTTGACTGTTCCTATGTTAATAGAGAAGATTTTTAGAGCAAAGGTTATTCCGACACTCAATAAACCGGTAATGAAATTCCTTACATCAATTCCAGGTGTACGCCGTCTCATTTTCAACAAGGTGCGTTCCAAGATTATTGATACATTCGGTGGCAATCTCGACAGAGCCGGTTTCTTTATCGGTGGTGCTGCAATAAGCAAGGATGTCGACAAGGTTATGAAGAGAATCAGAATCCCCTATGCCGTTGGTTATGGAATGACCGAGTGTGGTCCGCTGATTAGCTATGTGGCTTCGTCACATCCTACAATAGCAGTGCCCGGTGGCATTGCCGGGCCTACAATTGAGGTGCGCATCGACTCGGAAAGAGCGACAAAAGTGCCCGGTGAAATACAGGTGCGTGGCGATGTCGTTACATCGGGATATTACAAGAACCCCGAGGCTACAAAGGCTTCGTTTACATCAGATGGCTGGTTGAAGACCGGTGATATGGGTGTAGAGCCCCGTCCGGGAATTATATATATAAAAGGTCGTTGTAAGAATATGATTTTGACAGGTAGTGGCCAGAATATCTATCCCGAGGAGATTGAGGATATGATTTTGCAGCTTCCTTTCATTACAGAGACATTGGTCGTTGGTCGTAACCACGCTCTTGTTGCTCTCATTGTTGTAGATTATGATGCAATGAAGGCTGCCGGTTTTGCCGAAGGACAGGCACAGGAGGTTATTGATGCTTCTGTGTTCGCTTTGAATGCAAAGTTGCCCGTGTATAGCCAGATTTCGCGTTGCGAGTTGCGCCGCGAACCGTTTGAGAAGACTCCAAAATTGAGTATCAAGCGATTTATGTACAATTGATTTTTTGTTTTGTATCTTTAATTTTGTATTATTGATAGTGATTGATTTGATTGTTCCAGGGGTGCAGAACCCTGCACCCCGGAATGTTTTAAAAGTGAAAAAATGTTAATCGTTAGTCTCTTTTGTACTTTATAACGATAAAAAGAGGTTTATGTTAAGTTAATTGCAGACAATAATTAAGATTTATTGGGCGATTTTTAGAAATTTGCACATATTTACTTACTGAATGAGGCTCTGAGGGCTTTTTTTGAAATGATTAATAACAATATTATATTATGAAACACTTTGTTAGTCTTTTAAATGATTCGATTAAGGCGAATTGGTCGCATCCGGCTGTAACTAATTTTGGTGGTGAAACATACACCTTTGGCCAGATGGCTGAGAAAATAGTAAAATACCATATCCTTTTCAGTGAGGCTGGTATAGAGAAAGGCGACAAAGTCGCTATCTATGCACGTAACTCTGCCGAGTGGGTAATTGCGTACTTTGCTACATTGACATACGAGGCAGTGTCGGTGCCTTTCCTTCCCGATTTTATTCCTGCGGCAGTTGCCGATTTGGGTTCGTTCTCGGAGTGTAAGCTGCTTATCGCAGACGATATTGCAATAAACAGCCTGAATGAGAATAAAAAGTACATTGAGCAACTTGAGTCTACCAAAGGCTTTGCCGGTATAATCAATATAAAGGACATCAGCATCAGCTTGGCGACAGAAAAGGCTTTGGCAGATGCCCACGCAACTCTTGAAGAACATTTTGCAAAGCTTTATCCTAATGGATTGACAGCAGAGATTGTTGATTTCTACAAGGAAGAACGTGATATGGAGGCTGTTGTTGAAATCAGCTTTACATCTGGTACAACAAGTGCCACCTCAAAGGGTGTAGTGTTGCCTGCACGCTCATTGTCTGTGAATCTTGACTTTGCACGTCGCGAGATTCCTGCTACACGCGGTTCTCACATCTTTGCAATCCTTCCTATGGCGCATATGTTCGGTCAGACATTCGACGTACTCTTTCCATTGGCAGGCGGCTGTCACGTATACGTTATGCCAGGCAAACCGACACCGGCACGCCTGCTGGGTGGCTTGGGCGCTGTAAAACCGTTTATGTTCCTCACCGTACCTTTGGTAGTTGAGAAAATCTTCAAGTCAAAGGTGTTCCCTGCAACACGCAAGTTCCCTGCAAACTTGCTTTTGAAGGTTCCCGGTTTGGACAGAATTGTGCTTAACAAGATAAAGAAATCGCTTCTCACAGCATTCGGTAATGGCTTTACTACAGGCCTTATTCTTGGTGGTGCAGCCCTTAACCGCGAGGTGGAGGATTTGCTCAAGCGTATGAAGTTCCCTTATGTAGTGGGTTATGGTATGACCGAGTGTGGTCCGCTTATCTCATATTGCGACAAGAGCGAGTTCGTGAAGTATTCTTGCGGTAAAAAGGCAAGCCCCATTGAGCTGCGTATTGACTCTGCCAATCCACGTCGCATTCTCGGTGAGATTCAGGTTAAGGGCGATGCTGTAATGCTTGGCTACTACAAGAACGAAGAAGCTACTGCTGCAACATTTACAAAAGATGGCTGGTTGAAGACCGGTGATATGGGTGTTGTAGATAACAAGGGCAACGTGTTCATCAAGGGACGTTGCAAGAATATGATTTTGACAGGTAGCGGACAGAATATCTACCCCGAGGAGATTGAAGACAAGATAAACAACCTTCCTTATGTAGTTGAGTCGTTGGTTGTTGGACGCAACAACGCCATTGTAGCTCTTGTGGTTGCTGATTACGAGGCGGGTAAGAAAGACGGTCTTGACGAGAAAGCTCTCGAGAAACTCGTAGACGAGAATGTACTTGCTTTGAATGCAGAACTTGCCGCATATAGCAAAATTGGTTACACCGAGATTCGCCGCGAAGGTTTCGAGAAGACACCAAAGCAAAGCATTAAGCGATATATGTATTCATAAACGATAGCACATTATACATCGTTTTCATCCAATCCTTCACGTTGCCGCGTGAAGGATTTTTTTATGCTCACCAATACTTTCTTTCAGTCAAAAATTATTGTTTTTTGTTATAATATTGCACATTAAGGCGTAAATTGTGCAAAAATATTTGTGTTTTAAAAAAAATATGTTGAAATTTGCAACATCAATCACACTATCAATATTTTTATGAGACATTTTATAAGCTATTTTAACGATGCTGTAAAGAAGTATTGGGATTTGCCTGCAGTCACCAATTTTGGCAAGGAGACATATACCTATGGTCAGATGGCTGAACAGATAGCAAAATACCATATCCTTTTCAGTGAAGCCGGTATCAAGAAAGGCGACAAGGTTGCGCTCTATGCGCGTAACTCAGCCGAGTGGGTCTTTGCCTATTTTGCAACACTCACATACGATACTGTAACAGTGCCTTTCCTTCCCGATTTTATTCCGGCGGCAGTTGCCGAGTTGGGCGCATTTTCAGAGTGCAAGCTTATTATAGCAGATGATATTGCTTGTAATGGATTGAAAGAGAACGAGGTGTATCTCAAGCAATTAGAACTGACAAAAGGCTTCATCGGCATTCTGAACATAAAAGATTTTAGCGTTTGCTACGCTGCAGATAAGAGATTGTCTGAGGTGTGCGAGACGCTCGATGAGCACTACTCAAAGATGTATCCCAGTGGGTTGACAGTTGCAGATGTCAACTTTTATCCCGAGGAGCGCGACCTTGAGGCTGTTGTTGAAATCAGCTTTACATCGGGTACTACAAGTGCAACATCCAAAGGAGTTGTTCTTCCTGCACGCTCATTGTCGTCAAACCTTGAATTTGGCTTGAGAGAGATTCCGGTCTGTGTGGGTGGTCACATTTTTGCAATACTTCCTATGGCTCATATGTTCGGTCAGACATTTGACGTTCTGTTCCCGTTCGCAAGCGGTTGTCACGTCTTCGTTATGCCGGGAAAGCCGACACCTACACGCCTTCTGTCTGGTTTGGCTACAGTGAAGCCATTTATGTTCCTCACCGTTCCTTTGATTATTGAAAAGATTTTCAAGTCAAAGGTATTCCCTGTAACACGCAAGTACCCCGCCAAACTATTGTTGAAGATACCCGGGCTTGACAGAATTGTGCTCGACAAAATCAGGAACTCACTTCTCACAGCTTTCGGCAACGGTTTCACAACAGGTGTAATCCTTGGTGGTGCAGCCCTTAACCGCGAGGTCGAGGATTTGCTCAAGCGTATGAAATTCCCCTACGTCGTGGGTTATGGTATGACCGAATGCGGTCCGCTTATATCATATCGCGACAAGAGCGAGTATGTGAAATACTCTTGCGGAACAAATGTGGGAACAGTAGACATACGCATTGATTCTTCCAATCCATATCGCGTGCTCGGTGAAATTCAGGTTAAGGGTGATGCCGTTATGCTTGGCTACTACAAGAACGATGATGCCACAGCTGCAACATTCACCAACGATGGTTGGTTGAAGACCGGTGATATGGGTATCCTTGACCGTAAGAATAACCTTTATATAAAAGGGCGCTGCAAGAATATGATTTTGACTGCAAGCGGACAGAATATCTACCCCGAGGAGATTGAGGACAAGATAAATAACCTTCCATACGTGGTAGAGTCGTTGGTTGTCGGTCGCAAGAACGCCATTGTAGCTCTTGTGGTTGCCGATTACGAGGCTGGCAAGAAAGACGGTCTTGACGAGAAAGCTCTCGAGAAGCTCGTAGACGAGAATGTACTTGCTTTGAATGCAGAGCTTGCAGCATACAGCAAAATCGGATACACCGAGATACGCCGCGAAGGTTTTGAAAAGACTCCAAAGCAGAGTATCAAACGATTTATGTATTCGTAAATAATTTTTACCATTTTGCAGCGCTCCGAAATAGAAAATCGGAGCGCTGTTTTTTTTATATGTTACTCTAAAACACTCTTTTGGGCAGATACCCCTTTGCTGTATTGCTGTAAAATCTTACCTTTGCAATATGGATATTGCGAACATTGGCTGCACTTGCGGTAAATAGTTAAAGTAAACTTTACTATTATCTCGCTTGCACAATCTTTGCAACAAAGAAACAGAAGATTTATGAAAATAACAGTCATACAACAGGATATAATCTGGAAGGACGTAGAGTCCAACATAAAGAACCTTGAACAGCTTGTAGCCGCAGCCGAGCGTGCCGATCTCTATCTCTTCCCCGAGATGTGCTCCACAGGCTTCTGTATGCAGCCGCAGGGCGTTGCCGAGGAGGTTAACGGTGCAACAGTGCAGCTGATGAAACGTCTTGCCATCAAGTATGACGCAGCTATGGTCGTGCCGGTGATGACCAATGATGGCGGAAAATATTATAACCGTATGTATTTCATCACCCCCGATGGCATTGCCGGGCAGTATGACAAGAACAATCTCTTTGAGTATAGTGGCGAGGACAAGGTCTTCACCCACGGAACAGAGAGTGTCATCTGGCATTGGCGTGGTGTGCGCATCAGGCCCGCAATATGCTACGACCTGCGTTTCCCCGCATTCCTCTACAACAGGGCACAGTATGATGTTCTGCTCGTCTCGGCCAATTTCCCCGACAGTCGCCTGCTTGCCTGGGATACACTCGTACGCGCACGTGCAATAGAAAACATCTGCTATGTGGCGGCAAGCAACCGTGTGGGCACCGATGAATATGGCACATATAAAGGGCACAGCGTTATCTTAAGCCCATACGGGCAGACACTTGCAGCCTGCAACGATGGCGAAGAGGGTAGTGCCACGGCTTCGCTCGATGATGAGATGGTGCCGAAGATTCGTATGATGCAGCAGTTCAATAGATAGGGCAAGTGCGGTTCAACCGCAGGTGTATATAGCTTTCCCGGGTGGCTTTGTTCTGTTCTTTAGCAATCAGGGGAGTGCTGTAATCCTGTCATATTCCGGAATTTCATTTAGAAATGCAAACGTGTTGTTTGCGTAGTCCATCTTGCAGCAGTAGTGCTGCAGGCCGTTGCTTACAATCAGGTAATCCACTTTCAGTATGAGGTTGTAGCGCGAAATCTGCGCAAAGACCTCCTTGGTAATCTTCACCGTTGGGGCTTTATATTCAATGATGGCGCGTGGCTTCAATGCCTTGTCATAGACAACCGTGTCGCAGCGGCGGTTCATCCCGTTTAGCGTTATTGCAACTTCATTGCCCATCAGCGCCGCAGGGTAACCCTTGTGGTCGAGCAGATAATGCACAAAGTGCTGTCGCACCCACTCCTCGGGGGTGAGTGCCACATAACAACGGCGCAGGGCGTCGAAAATCTGTCTTTTGCCGTCGTTTACTATTATTTTTGTATCAAAAGTAGGTAGGTTTAATGCCGACATTTCACTATCTTTGCATTTTATGCAAAGATAGATTATTTTATCGGGAATTTGCATCAAAACGGATAAATATGGCAAAATATACATACGAATCAATAATGTCGGAACTCAAGTCGGGCATTTACCATCCCGTCTATTACCTTATGGGCGAGGAGGGGTATTACACCGACAAGATAACCGATTATATAATAGAGAACTCGCTCACCGAGGTAGAGCGTGATTTCAATCTCACGGTCTTCTATGGTCTTGAGAGTGATATCGACACAATTGTCACAGCAGCCAAACGCTTTCCAATGATGGCCGAGCGTCAGGTGATTGTAGTGCGCGAGGCGCAGCTGCTCAAGAACATAGACAACCTACTGTTCTATCTTCAGAATCCGCAGCCCACAACAGTGTTGCTTTTTGCCCATAAGAACGGCTCGATAGATAAACGCAAGAAGGTAGCGGCAGAGCTTGAACGTAAAGGCGTGGTGCTCGATTCGAAAAAAATGAAAGACGAGCAATTACCGGCATTCATCAATGCTTGTATGCGTGAAAAGGGGCTTGCAGCCGACAATAAGTCGGTGCAGATGATGCGTGAGTCAATCGGTGCCGACCTTGCACGCATTGCCGGTGAGATAGATAAACTGGCAATAGCATTGCCACAGGGTACAACAACAGTAACCCCCGAGCTTGTCGAGGAACACATCGGCATCAGCAAGGAGTACAATAACTTTGAGTTGCAGAATGCTCTTGTAAACAAGGATATATACAAAGCAAACAAGATTATCAATTACTTTGCCCAAAACCCAAAGAAGAACCCGATACAGATGACATTGGCACTGCTCTTCAGTTTCTTCTCAAATGTGATGATGAGCTATTATGCACCCGACAAGAGCGAGCGTGGCATTGCCGAGTTCCTGGGGCTGCGCAGCACGTGGGGTGTTGGAGACTATATCAAGGCAATGCGTAACTACAGGGCTGTGCACGTGATGGAGATACTGCATCTCATTCGCCTTGCCGATGCGCAGTCCAAAGGTGCCGAAGGCCCTCAGATGCCCGACGGAGAGATAATGCGCGAGTTGCTTTACAAGATTTTGCATTGATAATTGCGGTTTTTTGTCATTTTTACCATATGGCAGGCGAGCAGTTGGGGGTTTGTCCGAAAAATCCCAATCAATGCCAATAATTAAAGAAAAAACAAGAACAATGATAAATAAAAATTTGAACGGCTCGGATATCACTTTCGGGCAAGATGGAAAGTTGACATTTAACGAGGAGGCGCACCGTTATTCACTCGACGGGGTAGAATTCCGTTCTGTTAGCAATGTGGTGGGAATGTTCTTCAGGGAATTTGATGCTATTGGCATCAGCTTGAAAAAGTGCAACGGCAATGAAACCGAGGCTGCCAAGTTGCGCGAGGTATGGGAGAGCAAAGGCGCAATCGCAAGTCAGGCCGGAACATTCCTCCATAAACAGATAGAAGACTATCTCAATGGCAAGCAAACGCCCGATTTGTTATGCAATGTCAGTTATAACGGCAATTATGTAAGGTGCAGCGAGACAGTGGATATTTCGCGTGAGTGGAGCTATTTCAAATCATTTGAGAGAAACACCACATTCCTGCCGTTCCGCACCGAGTGGAGAATCTATGATGCCGATGCGCGCATTGCCGGCACTCTCGACTTTGTGTGCTGTTGCCCCGACGGTACATACGAAATCTATGACTGGAAACGCAGCAACAAGATTGACCCCACCGAAACAAACCGTTGGGCAAGCGGAATGAACGGGCTTGAGCATCTCACAGATACCTCGTATATCCATTACTGCCTGCAGCAGAACCTCTACCGCTATATGCTCGAGAAGAACTACGGTATAAAAGTGAGCCGTATGAACCTTGTGGTGCTGCACCCCGAATTGCCGATGTACAGGGTAGTGCCAGTACCGCCAATGGATAGGGAAATCAATATTATACTAAACAAAATCAAGTGATAGCATATCAGTTACAAAAAATGTTGTTCTTAAACAGTGAACTGCATAATGTATATGACAAACAAAAGCGTGCCGCAATCAAAGTGGCACGCTTTTGTTATTTTATAATCCTGTATGAGGATACAATGTGCTGCATTGAGATACTTTACAACATTACGCGGTAATATTGGGGCAAAGTTATCTTTTTGTGTACCGCACGTTATGAATTTTATCCATACAACGTGCGGATATCCACTGACAATATTGTCGAATAATGCAATGCATATTATTTCATCAACTCAATGCTGCGCTTAACAAAGTTGTTCAAAGCCTCGCCTGTGAGCATATTGTTCTGCAACAGAGTGATGTCAATGAGCTGCTTTATGGTGTTGTCGCCGGCAGCATACTGGGCAAGGATACCCTCCTTGTTGCTCTTTGTTGCTGTAATCTCCTTTTCAATCTCAAAGAGTTCATCCTTCTCGCTCTGCGGAATATCCTCGTCCTTCTTGCCGGTTCGTGCGTCGTAGAGTGCCTTGCGGCGGCTCTCAAGTGACTCGCTCTTTTCGTTGAGTGGCTGTAACTTCTCGCTGCAAGCGCTCTGTGCATTCTCAAGAACGCGCTTGATGAGCGGGTGCTCCTCGTTGAGCAGCAGAGTGTACATATCGGGCATATCACCATAGAACGACATACCGCCCTGGATGGCTGCCATATCTTTCATACGGCGCATATACTCGGCCTGTGTAATCATTACCGGTGCAGCAGTCTCGCCCATAGCCTGTGTCAGCACGTGGAACTCCTTTTTCTCCATCTTGGGGAGCTGGCTCTCGAATACGCCGGTGAGTACCTCGCGCTCTGTGGTGCTGATGGTGCTTGTCTTCTTCTCCTCCTTTACAATGAGGTTGTCAATGGTATCGCTGTCTACACGTGTGAAACGTGTCTTCTCGAACTTCTGTTCAAGCAGGCTTATGAGCGCCACATCTAACTGTCCGTCCATCAACAATATGTTGTAGCCCTTGTTCTTTGCATTCTCTATGAAGCTGTACTCCTTCTCCTTGTCGTTAGAGTAGAGGTAGATGACGTTGCCATCCTTGTCGGTCTGCTCGGCATTTACAAGGTTCTTGTACTCCTCGTAGGTGTACTTGTTGCCGTCGGTGTCCTGCAACAGTGAGTATTTGTTTGCCTTGTCATAGAAATCCTCCTCGGTGAGCATACCGTAGTGGATGAAAATCTTCAGGTCGTTCCATTTCTCCTCGAACTCCTTGCGGTCGTTCTTGAAAATCTGTGCCAGACGGTCCGATACCTTCTTTGAGATATATGTAGAGATTTTCTTCACATTAGAGTCGCTCTGCAGATATGAACGTGATACGTTCAATGGAATATCCGGTGAATCTATCACACCGTGCATCAGTGTGAGGAAATCGGGAACGATGCCCTGTACCTCGTCGGTCACATACACCTGGTTGCAGAACAAAAGAATCTTGTTCTTCTGCAGCTCAAGGTTGCTCTTTACCTTTGGGAAGTAGAGTACGCCGGTGAGGTGGAATGGGAAATCCACATTAAGGTGAATCCAAAATAGCGGCTCGTCGCTCATAGGGTAGAGCTTGCGGTAGAACTCCTTGTAGTCCTCGTCCTTCAGTTCACTTGGCTTGCGTGTCCACAGCGGGGTAGTGTCGTTGATGATGTTGTCCTCGTCTGTCTCAACCTGCTTGCCGTCCTTCCACTCCTTCTTCTTGCCGAAAGCAATCTCTACAGGCAAGAAACGGCAGTATTTGTTCAATATTCCGCTGATGCGGCTCTCGCTCAGGAACTCCTTGCTGTCATCATCAATGTACATTATGATGTCTGTACCACGTTCTGCCTTCTGGGTCTCCTCAAGAGTGTATTCGGGGCTGCCGTCACAGCTCCATTTAACAGCCTGAGCACCGTCGCGGTACGATTTTGTCACAATCTCAACCTTCTTCGACACCATAAAGGCCGAGTAGAAGCCAAGACCAAAGTGGCCTATGATGCTGTTTGCTGTGTCCTTGTATTTCTCAAGGAAATCTGTGGCGCCCGAGAGTGCAATCTGGTTGATATACTTCTCAATCTCCTCGGCAGTGAGTCCTATACCATTGTCGCTCACAGTGATGGTGTCAGCGCCAAGTGTCACCTTCACTCTTGGTGTGCCAAGCTCGCCCTTGAACTCGCCCTTCTCATAAAGAGTCTTCAGTTTCTGTGTGGCATCGATTGCGTTCGATACTATTTCACGAAGGAAAATCTCGTGGTCACTGTACAAGAATTTCTTGATTACGGGGAAAATGTTCTCTGTTGTTACCCCAATGTTTCCTTTTTGCATATTGTTAAGTTTTTAAGTTTATGTATTGTACTTATTGCTCCCCTAAAATAGGGGAGCTGTCGGCTTGCCGACTGAAGGGTATAATTACCTCTTCACCATATATAAAACAAAAAAAATGCCAGTTGTTCTATATGTGACATTTTGGCAGACAAGGAGTGACTAAAAAGCGCATTGCTGCGTTATGCTTGTTTTTGCTGTGAGTCATTTAGGAAAACTAAACTCCCCACATCAAAAACTTCGCAAGCCTTGCACTGCATCTTTTTATCCACTCCTTGAATTTTCGCAATGTAGCGCATTGCTGCGTTATGCTTGTTTTTGCTGTGAGTCATTTAGGAAAACTAAACTCCCCACATCAAAAACTTCGCAAGCCTTGCACTGCATCTTTTTATTCACTCCTTGAATTTTCGCAATGTAGCGCATTGCTGTGTTACGCTTGTTTTTAAAGTCTCTATATAAAAATAGGATGGTCACAAATGAAGTGAACCCCAAAGTTTGGACAAAAAACTTTGGGGTTTATTTTATGCGTAAGAAACACGACTATTCAGCATTGCTAAAATATATGCATATGCTTGAAGATGGTTATTCCATCAATTACATT
>JAFYWV010000130.1 GCA_017546505.1 Bacteroidaceae bacterium | reverse complement strand
GAAAAAACACTCTAAAAAAGTTCTATAAAAATTTCAAGGACATAAATTTAAACAACTTCTTATATTATTGCCAAATTCTTGGCTTTGACCTTTCCGTTTAATTTTTCCCGTTGCTCATAAAAAAACCTTACTTTTTTTTGATGTATATATTCTTTGCATTAATTTTGTATGTCCAAAGAAGAATGTTTTGGACATAATTTGTTTGATTGATAAAACCCAATAATATGGCTGAAACAAAATTCATCTTCGTTACCGGTGGTGTAGCTTCATCACTTGGAAAGGGTATCATCTCGGCGTCTCTTGGCAAGCTCTTGCAGGCGAGAGGATACAAGGTTACAATCCAGAAATTCGACCCATATATCAACGTTTCTCCGGGTACTCTTAACCCACAGGAGCACGGTGAGTGTTATATAACAATCGATGGTCACGAGGCCGATCTCGACCTCGGTCACTACGAGCGTTTCACAGATATCAAGACTACACGTTGGAACACTTTCACAACAGGCCGCATCTACAGCGAGGTAATTGAGAAGGAGCGTCGTGGTGAGTATCTTGGCAAGACAGTGCAGGTTATCCCTCACATCACAGACGAGATCAAGCGCAAGATGAAGCGCGGTAGCACAAAGGAGAAGTTCGACTTTGTGATTACCGAGATCGGTGGTACTGTAGGTGACATCGAGGGTCTTCCATTCCTCGAGGCTATCCGCCAGTTGAAGTGGGAGCTCGGTCGTCGCGCGGTATGCGTACACCTTACATATGTACCTTATCTCTCTGCTGCAGGCGAGCTCAAGACAAAGCCAACCCAGCACTCTGTAAAGCAGTTGCAGAGCCTCGGTATCCAGCCCGATTGCCTTGTGTTGCGTACTGAGCACAAGCTCAGCTCAGGCCTTTGCAAGAAGGTTGCAAACTTCTGCAATGTTATGCCTGACTGCGTTGTGCAGAGCCTTGACGTACCTTCAATCTATGAGGTACCCATCAAGATGCAGGAGCAGGGTCTCGATGCAGCTATCCTCCGTCTCACAGGCGAGGAGGTAGGCGAGACTCCAGAGATGGCACCATGGCGTTCATTCGTTGAGCGTCGTAACAGCGCCAAGAGAATCATCAACATCGGTCTTGTCGGTAAGTACGATCTTCAGGATGCATACAAGAGTATCCATGAGAGCCTTTCACAGTGCGGTACATACAATGACTGCAAGATCAAGCCCCACTTCATCAACAGTGAGAAGATTACTGAGGAGAATGTTGAGCAGATGCTCAAGGGTATGGACGGTTATATCATCTGTCCAGGTGTCGGTCCACGCGGTTTCGAGGGGAAGGTAATTGCTGCAAAGTACTGCCGCGAGAACAACCTGCTCACACTTGGTATCGGTCTCGGTATGCAGGTAATGGCTATTGAGGTTGCGCGTAACATCCTCGGTTATGCCGATGCCAACAGCTACGAGATGAACGAGGCAACAAGCCACCGCATCGTTGACATCATGGAGGATCTCAAGAGTGTTGGCAACCCATTCGGTACAATGCGTCGTGGCGGTTACGACACTGTTATCGCCAAGGACAGCAAGGCATACGCAATCTACGGTGCCGAGAAGGTTGTCGAGCGTCACTACCACCGTTTTGAGCTCAACACAGAGTATCGCGACGAGCTTGTGAACGCTGGTCTTGCTTGTACAGGTGTACACCCTGACAGCGGTCTTGTTGACATTGTAGAGTTCCCTGCAAATGACTGGTATGTAGGTGTAATCTACGAGCCACAGTACTCAAGTACAGTTCTTCACCCGTCACCGGTTGTCATGGATTTTGTAAAGAATGTTGTAGCCCGCAAGGGATAATAATGATAAATAATGTATTAAAGCGAGAGGACATCAGGTGCCCTCTCGCTTTATTTTTGTGAAACTGCAGAAATAAGATTTTTAGTTTTGTATTGGATTTTGCTTGGAAGAATTTGTTATTCCGGCAACAAGGATATTATATTTGCGCTAAAAGCTTGTATTTGCAGAATTCATAATTTATGAAGAAACTCTTCTTTTGTATTTTACTGTTAGGCATTGTTGCCTGTGACTTCAATAAACAACAGGGTGATGTATGCATCACACCTTCTTCATTTGTCGGGTATTGGGTTAATGCCGGTGTCAATGATACTGTGCAGAATATTTCTCTGCGCATAGGAGAGCGAAATGACTCTTTGCTTATGGCATTTTACTGG
>JAFYWV010000129.1 GCA_017546505.1 Bacteroidaceae bacterium | reverse complement strand
GTTGCTTTATACAATTTTCACTTTTTAAATTTTGGAAAAATACAATTAAAAAGTAATTTCGCACGCAGAGACAACACACTATGAAAAAAAGAGAACTATATAATAAGGTAATCGAATATGTTGAGGTTGCAATGCCGGTGGCCGAGACTGAGCTCAACTACTCCACCCCGTTCAACCTTCTTGTAGCCGTTATCCTCTCGGCACAGTGCACCGACAAGCGCGTGAATATGGTCACTCCCGACCTTATAGCCCGTTACCCCGATGCGCACGAGATGGCCCAGGCACACCCCGATGAAATCTACAACTACATAAAAAGCGTCTCCTACCCCAACAACAAGGCAAAGCACCTTGTGGGAATGGCACAGAAACTGTGCAGCGATTTTGGCGGCGAAGTGCCCGACACGCTCGAAGAACTCACCACCCTGCCAGGCGTGGGGCGCAAAACGGCAAACGTCATTCTCTCCGTCGTGTGGGACAGGAGCGCAATGGCTGTCGACACGCACGTGTTCCGTGTGAGCCACCGCATTGGGCTTGTACCCAAGCGCTGCACAACGCCCTACAGTGTTGAAATGGAGCTGATGAAATACCTTCCGGATGAAGTTATCCCCAAGGCACATCACTGGCTCATTCTGCACGGCCGCTACGTATGCAAGGCACGTACGCCCGAGTGCAAAAAGTGCGGATTGACGGCCGTCTGTCACGAATATCAAAAAAAAGCACCCGGCAACAGATAATTATTTCAAAAAGAACCTTTTTTTTATTGAAAATTTGTATCTTCGCAGTAATTTACAAACAAGACTGATTTTATTAACCAAATAAATTTTCAATTATGACAATTGACAAATTCCAGTTTGCCGGTAAGAAGGCAATCGTTCGTGTTGATTTCAACGTACCCTTGAACGAGGAGGGTAAAATCACTGACGATACACGTATCCGCGGTGCTCTCCCCACATTGAAGAAAGTTCTTGCTGACGGCGGTGCTCTCATCATTATGTCACATATGGGCAAGCCAAAGGGCAAAGTTAACGCAAAGTACTCTTTGAGCCAGATTGTTGACGCCGTTTCTGAGAAGTTGGGTGTTGCAGTTCAGTTCGCTCCCGACTGCGCAAAGGCTGCCGAGGCTGCTGCCGCATTGAAGCCGGGTGAGGTTTTGATGCTCGAGAACCTTCGTTTCTATCCCGAGGAGGAGGGCAAGCCTGTTGGTATCGACAAGGAGGACCCAGCATACAACGATGCAAAGAAGGCTATGAAGGAGTCACAGAAGGAGTTCTCAAAGACTCTCGCTTCTTACGCAGACTGCTACATCAACGATGCATTCGGTACAGCTCACCGTCGTCACGCATCAACAGCTGTTATCGCTGACTATTTCGATGCTGACAACAAGATGCTCGGTTACTTGATGGAGAAAGAGGTTCAGGCTGTTGACAACATCCTCAAGGACATCAAGCGCCCATTCACAGCCATTATGGGTGGTTCAAAGGTATCTACAAAGATCGGTATCATCGAGAACTTGATGGACAAGGTAGACAACCTCATCCTCTGCGGTGGTATGACATACACATTCGCAAAGGCACAGGGTGGCGAAATCGGCCGTTCAATCGTTGAGGACGACAAGCTCGACCTTGCTTTGAATATTATGGAGCAGGCTAAGGCAAAGGGTGTAAACCTTGTTCTTGCACAGGACTGCGTTGCTGCCGATGATTTCTCTAACGACGCAAACACACAGGTTTGCTCGGCAAAGGCTATCCCTGCTGGTTGGGAGGGCTTGGATGCAGGCCCAGAGGCTCAGAAGGCTTTTGCAGCAGCTATCGTTGACGCAAAGACAATTCTTTGGAACGGCCCTGCAGGTGTGTTCGAGTTCGACAACTTCACAGCCGGCTCACGCGCTATCGCCGAGGCTATCGGCAAGGCAACTGCCAACGGTGCATTCTCACTCATCGGTGGTGGCGACTCAGTAGCTTGCATCAACAAGTTCGGTATGGCCGACCAGGTATCATACATCTCAACAGGTGGTGGTGCTCTCCTCGAGGCTATCGAGGGTAAGGTTCTCCCGGGCGTTGCAGCTATCAAGGGCGAATAATTTACCGCTTTTATAGAATTCCAATAAACAGCGTGCCCACGCACGCTGTTTATTTTATTAAACGACAGATGGAAGAGAATCAGATTACAGACATACAGCGCAAGGTTACAGCATTGCTTGATGAAAGAAGACTCAAACAAGCCATCGACACGTTGGCCGGTGGTATTGACGAACTGCAGGACTGGGAGTTGCGTACACGCTTCACCGAGATGCAGACCGCATACACATATATGCTCGATTATATGCGCCGTGGAATGCCCGACCCCGACAGGGAGCGACTGCACACCGAACTCATTGGCCGTTGCTACATCATAAACGACCAGATTGCCGTTGCAAGGCTCACCGAGCACTCCACAAAGGTCTATTGCCAAATGCGCCGCAAACACAAGAACGTTGCAGCCATCAGCGGCATTTACGACAGACTCAAGGAGAACGCAGCAAACTTTGCAGTCACCGAGAACCTGCCTGCAAACGAATGCAAAAGCGTACGCGCACAGTTGTCACAGGAACACGAAAAGCTGCTGTCTGAACTCTTCAGTGCCATCTGGAGCAGCACCGGCTGGAGCAAAGGCGATGCCGAAAAGGCAATAGAGATAATCAACGACGAAGAAATCAGCATCAGCGACCGCGCCACAGCTGTGAGCGCAATAACACTCAGCGCACTCAAATGCTTCGAGCCAATAAAGATTGAGAGCCTATGCCACATAGCCATAAACAGCTGCACTACACTCGCAGTGCGCGCCATAACAGGCATAGTCATTGCACTGTTCCAGTACGAACAGCGCATAGCCCACTACCCCACACTCCAAGCCGCGCTCGACACCCTGCGCGACAACCCCACAGTGATGCGCCGCATACAGACAATACAGATTCAGCTGCTCCGCTGCCGCGAGACACAGAAGATTGACCGCAAGATGCGCGAGGAGATTATCCCTGCAATGATGAAGAACTCGCAGAAACTGAACGGCAAGCTCAGCATCGACATCCTCAAGGAGATTGAGAACGACGAGGACAAGAACCCCGAGTGGCAAAAGTGGGTTGAAGAAGACGGCATAAAGAGCAAGATTGAGGAGATGACCAAGTGGCAGATTGAGGGTGCCGACGTCTATATGAGTACCTTCTCACAACTGAAGAACTACCCCTTCTTCGGCGAAATATGCAACTGGCTGCGCCCGTTTGACATCAACGTACCCGGCATCAGCGACATTCTCCCCGGCAATGCAAACGGCACCCACACACTCATTGGCGCAATATGCAAGTCACCCGTCTTTTGTAACAGCGACAAATACTCGTTCTGCTTCACCGTGCAGCGTGTTCCTGCCGACCAGCGCGATATGCTTATGGGACAATTGGGTGGCGAAGAGGGAGAGGCCATCAACGAGGCCGAGAGCAATATGGTTGCCGACAAGGAACGTATGGCCGAGATTGAGAGTAACCAGTACATACAGGACCTCTACCGTTTCTTCAAGGTATCCAACTTCAAAGGCGAGTTCAAGGACCCGTTCACTATGCAGCTCAACCTGATCGAAAGCAAAGCGCTTGCATCGCTCATCAGCGACAGCAATGCCATATTGCGCACCTTCCGCTATCTTGTGGAAAAGGAGTACTATAGCGAAGCCTACAACGCAGGCAAGCTCTTTGAGAAGAACGGCGAGTGCGATGCACAGTTCTTCCAGGAGATGGGCTATTGCCTGCAAAAGGAGCTGTGCTACAAAGAGGCCATCGACTACTACACCCGCGCTGACATTGTGAAACCCGACACCTTGTGGACACTGCGCCACGTAGCCCAGTGCTACCGTATGCAAGGCGAGTTTGACAACGCATTGGCATACTACCAGATGGCCGAGGAGCTTGCACCCGAGAACATCTCGCTGCTGTTGCAGACAGGAGAAAGCTTTGCCACAATGAAACAGTACGACGAGGCATTCGCACGCTTCTACAAAGTAGAATTCCTCAAGCCCGGCTCACTGCGCGCCACACGCGCCATTGCCTGGTGCTCGTTCATCACCGGCAAGGACGAACAGGCACGCAGCTACTACAAACGCCTGCACGCAATGCCAACAGTAAGCTACCAGGACTACCTCAACGCCGGCCACGTCGAGTGGGTAAACCACAACAACGCCCAGGCGCTGGAATTCTACGAAAAAGCAAAGACACTCTGCGGCAACGCCGACAAAATCGCCGAACAGATATTGAGCGACAGCGAGACACTCACCGCCCGCGGAGTAAGTGAAAAAGAACTGCTGCTGCTAAGAGACCTTATACTTTAACTCTCCCTCTTAAAACATAAGAGGGGGGAGTACCCGCAGGGGAAGGATATTTTAAAAGCAAATCACCAATAGCTGTTTATGGCTATTGGTGATTTTAGTTATCAATATTCAATCCTGAAACTGCATTGATGGTGACTCAAAAGTCATTTTACAAAGAGAACGGCCCCTGCCAGAGCATATTCTGACAGGGGTTGCCTGTTCTAAAAGTGGACTTTTGGGTCACCCTCAATAGAATTATTACAAATTAACTTCTATAGGAGATGTTTTTACAAGCAATGTTGCATTGAAATCTTTTTTAAACCTTAATAACGCAGCTTGAATATCTGTTCGAATCTGTGGTGCAACCTTCGTACAAGAAACATAAGCATAACGGCGAAAACTAAACTCACCCAATTTCACTATAGTCGTTGCGAGCTGTTCAATAGCATGCTTAATATTCTGACCTTTCAACTCAACATAACGTTCTTCCTGTTCATCTGCAGAGCATAGTAGATTATCACATTTAACCCCCTCAGTCAATGCACATCCATCAACAGCAACCATTTTATAAGTTAATCTTTTAGGATTATTGAACTTTACAACACTCTTTTTCTCTTCGAATTTAATAACAGATTGATTAGTTTCTGTTATACAAACACTTGGAACATTTCTCATAGATTAAGCAAATAATCAAAGTCCTCACCTATTTCCTGTGATGCTGAATCAATTGCTTCGGCCGATATTAAACGGAACTCGTCGTCCATAATTGAGTATGCTCTGCCATCTCTCATCTCAAAAGCACCCACCTCCTTGTATTTAAGTATTGAACGTTTTGAAAAGCACACCTTAACTTGCGCTTCCTTTTCGTTTGATTCAGCCGCCACTTCACCAGCAAATATCAAGTTATTAAATGATGTCATTATATACGGACTATGAGTTGCCAAGAAACAAGTATGCTTAACCCTTCCATTTAGCATATTTACAAGCGAATAGACAAAACTCTTTTGAGTTGAAGGGAATATGTGTGCTTCTGGCTCTTCTATGAACAAATCGGTATGATGAGTTTTAAGTATCTTCTCAACAATATCCAACTGTTTTTCTACAGGAAGGTCTGTACGCTCTTCACCTACAATCCTAGCCAAATTCTCCCTGAGCATCATTTGCTCAACAGTTGTATGTTCCTCTTTGTAAAACTCAGCAGTCAAATAACGCAACATAATATACAAAGGTGTCAATGACTGCAAACCACTTGAAGTAACAGTCAAATCCAGTTCCTTACCATCGGCAAGCTCAATACTGTCAGCCTGGTTCATCGGGTTGTACTTATACACGACTGGCAAATCCAGAATCCTTTCACCTTTCGCAAAAGACTTACGTGCAAATTCCCATTCCTGCATAAAGTCAAGAATGTTATCCTTCTTCATACTAACCTGAAACCAGTTAGGTATAGCTGCAACCAAATTTCGTTCAGAAGGTATATACGCAATTTTTACGCGCTTATAATTCCAACGACTTGCTTTTTTCCATTTGAAATTACATTTTTTGGTCTTTTCGCTATACTCGAAAGAAACAGCATCATTCTCATACATAATATATGAATCGGGTTTCATATAACCATCCAGTTTATGAAATCCAATTAAATTACCAACGAATGACGATGCGTTACAGAAACGCTCGGGGTCTTGCGTAATCTCAATTTGGCGTTCTACCCAATCACAATAACACGCAATCTTCAACACACAGCTCTTACCGGAACTCTGTGGACCTATTATCAAATTGATACGTTTAATATTAATATCAACATTTTTAATTGGGCCAAAATCACGTATAATCAAATGTTTCATATCGTAGTTGAATCTAAAACTGCAAGCAACTCCAAAAGTAGACTAACAGCAAGAAAAGCAATAGTACCAATACTCTGTTATATAACACACAAAGATAAACAAAGTTATGATTTAAAATGTGCTACAATGACTAATTTTTTATATATTTTTAGAAATAATCCCCTTTTGACTTGAGAATTATCTGTTCGACAATGCCAGCAGCAACAACGAGTGGCGGAAATTTATTTACGCACAAAGCGAGCGGGAGCAGGTTCAACGAAGTTAAAAGTGCATAAAACAACACATTGGTTTATGCACTTTTGTTTAATCACTTAAACCTCTCCGCTTTCACATTTCACCTTTCAGTCCCTCATAGCCACAAACAGCTATCGACGGTTTAAATTATCAATATTCAATCATACACCTCTATCACTTACTATTCTTCTCTTTGGCCTCTTTGTTTAATTGCTTAATAGTATTCAGGTATGCCTGCTCTACCGGCGAGAGGGTACATAACTCATATTTGCAATATTCGCTTTCGGCCTTTGAAATTGCAGCTGTATGACTCACCTTGCCGGAAACGGGTTGCAGCAACAAAACGCACACGATAACCAAGCGAAAGAATCATATCGAGGTTGTAATGCGGAATCTCTCTTTCAACATTGTGATTACCCTCCAATCGAACCTGTCGGAATTTCCGAACAACTGAACCTTCATTTAATCCCCCATCCTCAAATATATGCTTAATATGCTCACTTACATTCGATTTGCTCGTTTGGTACAAGTCACAAAGCTGATGTTGAGTGAGCCACATAGTCTCCTCATTATATACCACATCAAGATGCACCTTGCCATCCTCGCTTTGGTAGATTACTATGTTGTTGTTTTTGGTCATAAGTTACAAATAATGCTAATTTGTATTAGACAAATAATAAAAGCCTTGTTGTTGAGGATATAACTATTATTATTCTATAAGGTTATCAGCTACAAGCAATTAAATATTCAAAACTTGCAGTGCGACTAACCTTATCATGTGACAATAAAACATATTTCCACGGTTTACCTCCATTCTCGGCAGTGAATTCACTTGCATTTCTACAATATTCCTCTGCTGCTTGTTTTTTCATTTGTACTTCTTCATTGGAAAGTTCATTTGCAGCCTTTGTTTCTACCATAAATATAGCATCATCAGTCTCAACAATAAAATCAGGTTCATAACGCTTAGAACCATTAGACCAATATATATTAAACTGCTCCCGTGCAGGTCTAAGCCATCTAAGAACTTTTTGGTCATTTTCGAGTACAAACGAGAAATCGTGTTCTGTCTTACTATCAAATTTGTATTCAGTATAATATGATTTCAAGTAACCCGTAAATACAAACTTACGCAAATGAGCAGGTGGTATTACATTGCGGTAATCAGTGCGTCCATAGCCATCAATTTCCTTAATACTCTGATCAACCATACCCACAAATGGAAGCACTTTGGGTTTAAGATACCCAGTTGAGGTCATTGTGAAATGACATTTCATCTGTCCATATATAATGCTGGCAATTGCTTTTTTGTAGTCATATACGATTTTTGCAATATTTTCTTCTGCTCCAGAATTTTCAAATATGGCATCTATTGCTTGTTGAGCTAAATGATATAATAACTCCGCATTTTCATCATAGTCAATATCATCATTATCAATAAGTGCACCGACTATCATGTCTATTGGTTTATCGTATTTACGTCCTGTCTCTATTTGGATTGTTTCAACATATTTCTCACCTGCACCTACACTTACTCTTATAATCTCATCATGCAATGCCGGTAAGTTAAAATCAAATCTTGTATCCAAATCAAACCAATGGAATTCAGCTTTATATACCTCCTTTTGAATTGTCATACGAGGTATTTCAATAACATTCTCAATAAATCGACTTACTGCAATTTCAATAATTGCATCAATCTTTTTTATCTGCTCATCAGCGACCTGTTGAGCAAATAAAGGGTTTGTCGCTTGTGCGCTTGCCTGTATATTCTTTATTGCAAGACCCTTAATATACTTCTTTACTTCAGGAAGTGCCAATTCCGTTTTGCTTTTTACTTGTGTATTAGCCATTGGTATTACTTTGAATACGGCACGTATGGCATCACACTGCTGCTTAGCCTCCTGTTTCTCAACATTAGTTTTAGCTGCTTCCACAGCTGCTTTTTCTTGGAAGTCCAATACTGTTTGAACAGGTGTTACCTTTGCGGGTTCTGCAGAAACATCTTCATCATCAAGTTCTATAAACGAATACTTACTAAGTACAGAATTACCCTCATTGGCTTTCTGAATAACAGCCTCAAAATTCTCATGTGCAATTACAGTCAATTTATCAACATCAGGGTCACCTGTTCGTTTTCCACCATAAGGTAAACGAAGTCCACGGCCAATGGATTGCTCCACTAATATCGGAGCATCGGCAGCACGTAATGGGACAATTGTATACAGGTTGGTAACATCCCAACCCTCTTTTAACATATTTACGTGGATTACAATTTCAATCTTGTTATCAGGTTTCTCTAATGATACAAAAAGTTTGTCTACCTCCTCAGTTTTCTTTGTAGAGCTGTCTATTTGCAGAACTTTATCTTTGTACTTACCATCAAAAAGTTCATTTTCAATAAGAGACTTCGTATTTACTGCGTGCTCAATGTTTCTACAGACAATCAGTATAAAAGGTTTTACCAACGGAAGATTATTGTTTTTCGAGTAGAGCTCAAGATGAATTTTTGTACGCTCGTGAATATTTATGGCATCTTCTATTTTAAGGATATCCAATTCTTCTTCTGAACGACCGCCCTTTGCAAAATTCTTTCTTGTGGCAACAGTTGGTATTTTTACATATTTACCATCCTCAAGCGCCTGCGCAAGGTTGTATTCATATACAATATTCTTGAACGGTTTTCCCTTTTCGTCCGTTGGAGTTGCAGTCATCTCCAAGCCCAAGATTGGGCGCAATTCATTAATTGCCTTCTTTGAAGCATCAGCATGGTAACGATGAGCCTCATCCATAAGTATTACCAAGTCATCAAGCGAAGCTAGGTAGTCAAAGTATGATTGACCAAGATACTCTGACAGACGCCGCATCTTAGGTGCCCCTTTTTTCCCACCATCCTTACTATCTGTATTAAACTTTGAGATATTGAAAATATTTATTTGTATTTCCTTATCCGAGAAAAATCCACGTGCACTCTCATAACTATCACCTGTTATTACAACAGGGGTGTTATGAACAAATTCCGCAAGTCCTTTGAAAACATATTTTTCGTATGAGATATCGCCAAAATCACGTATCAGTTTCTCATATAAAGTAAGATTAGGAGCAAGAATGAAAAAATGTCTGATACCTTTCTTCAAATAAAGATAAGCGATACACGCCGCCATCAACCTTGTTTTACCAATGCCTGTGGCAATAGAAAATGCAAATGAAGGAAAATCTCGTTCAAAATCTTTGCAATGCGGACATATCTCTTTGGTCAATGCCAATTGCTCTTTTAGGTACGCTTTGTAATCATCTTTATTTGCAGGTTTCTTTAAAGCAAGTTTGTCGGTAAGTTTTGCTACAACTTCTAGAGCTTCTGCCAAAGGCTCACGGAGCGACAAGCGCTGTTTTATATTGTTTACGGTAGGATTCATAGTACTTACAATTCTGGTGGTAAATAAAATTGGTCACAGTTTGTTATTGGTATAATTGACAATTGATTTATAAGAGGCCTTTGATGCGATACCAATACCGCATCAATACTCTGTGCAACCTCATTCGCCTTTGGGTCTTGTATGTAAATCTTTTTTAAATTGTTTAAAGAGCCAATAATAGCTTTGTCCACTAGTCGATTAAAGAATGGGAAAGTGTACCCAATAACAACCAAAGTCTTAGCATTTTTTATATGTTCAACAGCAGTCTTTATTATTGGCAGATCATCTCTTTTCCGAATTGAAGTTTCCCAAGCAAATGACAATAAAGAATCATTCTCTTTATATGCGTATATTATCTTGTCAAGTATAGTCTTGTTCAATTTGTAATTACTGCGAAAATTCGCCAAGGAATTCCAATTATTGAACGATGCAGTTCCATTAATCTTAAATATGGCTGGAGATTTTGTTATTTCATTATCATGCAAACTATAACAACCAATATCTCTTGGAGTGATTATAGTTTTTTTATATTCATTGAATGCAATTTCAAATTGACTATCATAGTTCCAAGTTAATATTTTTATTCTATCTGGAATCTCCAAATTAGGAGTCAATATATTCGCCAAGAAAGTGTCATATCTTGAATCGGGCTTATTAATGACCTGTTCAATGATAAAATAAATTGCAAGTAACTTCTTTAATTTATTATATTCTTCTGTTTTTCCGGTCAAAAACAGTTTTTTTGCAAAAGTATCTATAGTTGCGTGCTTGACAGCTCCATCATATAGCCACATTAAATCCTTTATAAGTAAATTCTTAGTTTCTTCGACAAAACTATTGTCGTTTAAAATTATACTTGTAAAAGCAGGCGTACTATCTGTATTTCTAATAAGATCGCATATATAAAGTATTCTTTTAGGTATTTCAGAAACAAGTGGCATACCTTCAAGAATATTTGCACAAGATATATGACTTATAGATTTAGTATCACCTTTAATTATTTCAACTTTATGAGACAAGACATCTTGGGCTCGTTTTCCAAAGCTAGCTCCTGCTCCCATTAAATATACAACATCTGTCATTTTGTTCTATTTTGAGTTGTGGTAATGACTATTTTTAACATCAAATTAAGAATTATTTCCGTTATAATTTTGTTTAAATGTCAAAAAGATATATCTTTGCAATGAGTTCATAACTCATTTGAGTTAAGGAAATCGGAATGCGGCATATCTTGGATATATGTCGCATTCTGCTTTTATAGTACAGTATGTAACTTACGTTTATATTTTTTCATCATTTTATCTCTTTGAGCATCTTTACCTTTAATGTAATAAGCGGTAAGAAGATAGTATGCAGTACCATCCCTCATTGGTTCAAGAACAATAACATATTTTTCATCTTTATCATAATAGTATGTTCTATAACCTTCAGGTTCTTTAACCGAAAACAACAGCATGTTATCTCTCTTTTTTTCATCAAGGTGAAATCTTACCCAATGCAGTCTCATAGAGCGGTCTTTTTCAAATATTCTATGCCTTGTTTGAGTATCTTGCATCTCAGTTGTCAGGTGCCTGAATAAAGTATCCATCGGAATTTCTCCATTGGCTTGAGGAGTTGGGTATATCTCTTTCTTCTGGAATACCGGAGATCTGTCAACAAAATCACGCTCAAAAATAAGTCTTAGTGATTTTGTTCTTTGCACCTCATTCAATGATAGAATGTCCAGTAGCTCGTTGTATATTTTGGTTTGGTTAAATGGCATATTAAAGATCTATAAAAAAAATGTTTGAAGAACTTTCATCACAGTTACACTCACACCAAGCATTAGAACGTTTTTTTATGCGGTCTATAATTATGCGTTTTGCCTCATTTTTCTGTTCTTTATTATTTTTATCATAAGATAAAGCTCCTAAAATAAAATCGGCAAGTTGCAACAATAGGCTCTCTTTTGAATTGATGTTCTGGACATTTCGGAATGCACCATACTTTATATTCAACAAATCTTTCAATTTACTCACTTTGTAAGCACTCAATGTGTCTCTAATGTCAAGATATACATTGTAAGTATGCGTTATATTTATATCATGTATCAATAGATTATGATACATACTATAATAATATTCATCAAAATCATCACAGACGGTCTGTTGTTTGTCAACACCTATAGCTCTGAATTTCATATCTGTTGAGAAAAAGAAATCAACCAAATCCAAGTAGAAATCCAATTTAGCCCTTGAAACTCTATTCCATTTAATTTCCGCAAAAAAGTTGTGTGCTTTTTTGATGTCGTTGATTCTGTTTGTCTGTATTTTTACTTGATTGTACGCACAACTGATATATCCTAAAAACATATATCTTTTATGGTCATTCTCAAGGTGACAACTTTCGTCGCAATATCTATTATAAGTCTTTCCCATATTCTTACACAATTAGCTTTTGTATTATTCTTCTTCACTCTCCTCATTTTCCACAATGGGAAGTTCTACAATATTCAACGAATAGTCATCTTTATTGAACTCGCATCTCCCAAGAAGCATCTGTGGTATCTTCTTGATGGTGATGTTCTGGAAGGCATTGCGACACTCCTTTTGGAACGCAGTGCAGCATACTAACAGAGACTCTCCTTCCTTCATTTGGTCAACAATGGCAGACAAACCCTCCACGGTCATAAACTGCGTTGTGGTATATATGTAATCACTTTCCGAAGAATAACCTTGCTTCCAATAATGCTCAATAGAAGGAGCATAAGTATATCCCTCCTGCTTTGCCATTGCCGCTGCCAACATATCAGCATTATACTCCTTATTGATAACAAGGTTGCCAAACTTGTCCTCCTTCAAAAGGCTTGGTGCCAGCTCATAGAAACGGAAGCCACCACCACCTTTCCAATTCTGAGCTTTGCTGATGCCACCTTGGTCTGTACCATCAATCACCTTCTTCAATCGTACAGCACAATGCGTATAGGCGTGATTACCCATCTCCACGCCAATATATCTGCGCCTCATCTTTTGAGCCACAGCTGCCGTTGTACCTGAACCGAGGAAGCTATCAAGGACAATATCCCCCTCATTGCTACCCAAAGTCAATACTCGCTCAATAAGGCGTTCTGGCTTCGGTGTGTCAAATACGCTGTCAAAATTAAAACTCTTAATTTCACGTTTGGCTTCTTGATTATCACCAACTTCATCTCTTAACCACAAAGACATAGGAGTCACTCCTGCCTTTACCTCAGAAATGAACTTTTTTACACGAGGAGCATTGTTGCCATCTTTACCAAACCAGATTCTATTATCTGCAATCATTTCTTCAAGACGTTCTTTAGTAAATAGCCAACAGCGTCCAGCTGGGGGTAAAATCTTGCGACCTGATGGTGTTGTCAATTCGTACAACTTCTCCTCAACTGCAGGTCCGACTGTACAGTCTGCTGATGTCCAAGGGCCTCTTGGATCATTATCCAAGTTTTTATATGTCTGAAGTTGTGTTTTGCTCCTTTTTAATCCATTAAGAATGAACCCATCTGAATCTTTTGAATATACTAAAATAGCATCATGGCTACGTGAAATAGTCTTTTTAAGGTTAACAGGAGCAAAAGCACGTTGCCAAATAACCTCATCAATAAAGTTCTTGCGACCAAAAATCTCATCGCACAACACTTTTAGATAGTGACTTTCATCAGCATCAATAGAAATCCATATAGATCCATCTTCTGACAACAAGTTGCGGAGCAAAACCAAACGCTCACGCATCAATGACAACCAGATAGAATGTTCCACGCCATCGTCATAGTGCTCAAACGCATTACCAGTATTATATGGCGGGTCTATATAGATACACTTCACCTGACCAGCATAGTCTTGTTCGAGAGCTTTCAGAGCAAGCAGATTATCTCCATGGATAAGCATATTGCCCTTCCACGGTTTGCCGTTAGGTAATACACCCGTTTCCACCTCGCCATAGGAGTACTCTGGATTCTCAATCAAAATCCTCGGCTCTAAAGGTTGCTGCTCATCATACTTACCAACCCAAGTAAGCTCCAATTTCTGTAATTTATTATTTTGTGACATAAATTATACTAATTTTGTATTAGAAGATTATCTATACGTTTCTGTTCTTGTTTGAGATATTCGTAGATTAGATTTATTACGATTGGTTCAATTCTTTTATTATCAGCAATAATCACCTTTAATATTTTATTAAAATAATCTTTACCATTTCCAAATTCTTTTTGGAATAAATTTTTATTGTAATCTATATTTTTGTTTATAGTTTCTTGATATTGCATAAATGAAATAAATTGTTCTTTGCTCCACTCATGAAGATTTTTAGGGTCTTTTAAGTATAATGCAATCCATTGCAAATCGTGTAACGATTGCTTATAAGCTTTATATGCTATATTTATATTATCAGAAAGTTCGTCAACTTCAACATTTTGTTTTCTTAAAAACATAAATTTTGCATTAGCATTATTAATACGGTCAAAAAGTGGCTTTATCATCATAAATGCTTCATTAGGGTTATTCAACATGATATTTGAAACCATTATTATATCATTATTATTAAATGCACAACAATACTCAAGACTTACATTTCGCAAATTATCTAGCCAATTACTTTGTTGGTGATATTTCATTATATTAAGTTGTAATTGTCTATTTGAATTATTTTGTATTTCATTCTCATCTCGATTCTCCTTATTTTGCTTTTCATTGTCTTTACGTTGTATGTGTAAAATCGCAAATGCAACACCAGCACTAATTATTGCACCAAGATAACCTCCCCAAAAAGACAGCCAATCAGTACTTGTTCCAACAATATCAAACAAACGTGGCTTTAGTATTAAAATATTTATTAATATAGGAATGCCCACAATACATATAATACATATTCCAATACAAATAAATATATTTTTTATATGGTTTTTATTCATTGCCATAGTGCTTAATTAAATTTCGTCTATTTCAAAACTTGTTAAATACGCATTTCCAACCAAATCAGCCTTATTGTATCCATTAGCTGTAAAATGTTTCTGTGATACACCAATATCAATATTCGTAGTATCTCCAAAAATAGCATCTTGCAGATACATTAAGAACTTTACTATTAACTCATTCTGTTTGCAAAGTCGATTTTCTATATCTGAAAATGTTATCGGTGAGAACATATATGATGAGTCAAATAACTCTCCCTCTTTATTGCTAGTTTTAACACGAGCAAGACTTTTACGGTCAAGCAACTCTTCTACTATAAATCCACCTTGATGCTTAATGTTATTCGCCCACTCCAAAATGGCGACATCAGGCTTATACGAACTGCGTCTAAATCTATCGTAGGCACTAAAAAAGTCTTTAGCTCTATCATTCACAATTTTTAATTCGTCGATTTTTTGCTTAAAAGGACTATCTACAAGCAATCGTTTACCATTCTCATTCTGTTCAATAGTGCGTCTACAATCATTTTTCATTTGGGAAATATAGCTTTCATGAGAATCTACACGAGAGCAGAAATCAAAACCAAAATATATTATTTGAAGTATATAGTCATTACACGCATTGTAGTCTAATATTGCTGACCTATACAAACAATACTTAGTTATATCATCTTTCTCTTTGCTTGCCTTTTCTATAGCAATATTTGCTATAGATATTAAATTTCGAACATCTGTCAACTTATGCAAAGCTATTACAGAGCCTATGTCACCTTGAGCCGCATAGATGGTAAGGTTAAGCGCATTTGGCCTTATGAGTATATTCTTTAATATCATTATTTCACTCTCCATTTAATTGTAAATAACTCTTTCTGCTCAATCTTCTGTTCGAGCATACGCTCTACCTTAGTAAGCAATGATTCTTTGCGGGCATCAATCTCGTCTTGTGCTTCGTACAAGTTCTGGCGTTTTTCAGCACGCTTGCCCTCCAATTCCTTGATGATACGATGCTCGGCAACCTTCTCTGCCAAGTGCGCAAGTTTCTTGGCGTTGCTCTTGCGCAACTTAATTTCTGCATCGAGGTCTTTAATCTCTCGTTCCAGAGCAACCTTCATATCGCCAGCCCAGGTGTCGAGTTTATCCATCTCCTCCTCAAAGAACACCTCGTTGCGGAGTGCGCTTTGGGACATAACCTCACCCATCAAAATCTCTACTCGTTTCGTGAGTTTCTCGGCAATAGTTGCTGGGGCACTTACGACACCAGCAGCCTCAGCTGGTTGAAGCAGCATACGCTCAACAACATCTGAAAAGACCTCCTCACCATCATCTGTATAGCACGACAGCAACAGATGGTCTTCCTGCTCGAAAGAGTCAATAGACACCTTCTCAACACGCATCCAGCCACTCTCACCAATCAGTTCTTCAAGTAGTGCAGTCTTGCCCTCACTGCCTGAATAGTCAAAGATAACCTCCTGGCATAGTGTATCAGCGTTGAGGTAATCACCAATGATGACTTGTGCCAGTGGGCTACCAACACGGAGAGGTTGTGCATTATCTGGAAGTTCAGCACTGCTCTTGGTCTCTCGCTCCGAAGTCATAAAGTAATTGCCATCGAAGATAGAACCATTATTCAAAGTGAAACGATAGTGTTCCTTATCAAACTCGGCATCATTACGCAGAGCATACATGGCCAGCGTCCACAATCTTTTCTCAAAGAGGTCAAGATTATTTAAACTCTGAGCCAGATTGAAACGAAGCTTCTCCTGCACCGATTCGTCGAAGTTTTCAAGCAAGGTACTACGAGCCTTGAGCATCTTATCTGAAATCTCGGCCTGGAGTTCTTCTTGGAGTGCATCAAATGCAGTTTCAATCTCGGCAGTAGTACGACACTCATTATATATTTGAGCAATACGTTTCTCGAAGTCCAGGCCATTGCCAATGCTACCCAAGACCTCATCACTTGCGCCAAAGACACCGCTAAACAGTTGAAACTTTTGGTCCAGCAACTCATATACACGAATATCAGCAGCATTTGCCTTATTGAGGAAGTTTATAACCACAACATCGAACTTTTGACCGTATCTGTGGCATCTACCAATACGCTGCTCAATACGCTGAGGGTTCCATGGCATATCATAATTTACAATCAGAGAGCAGAACTGAAGATTGATACCCTCAGCAGCTGCTTCTGTTGCAATCATGATAATCCCCTCCTCTCGGAAGTAATCAACAATGGCAGCACGACGGTCAGCAGTTGGAGAGCCCGTAATCTTATGGCTTCCCTTATGCTTCTCCATCCAGGCCTTATATATTTCGGTTGATTGGTGGTCTGTATTTGTTCCGTTGAAACGCACAATCTTACCTTTGTAGCCTCGTTTCTCTAAAAGTTCATAGAGAAACTCCTGTGTTCTACGAGACTCTGTAAAGATAAGAGCCTTCTTCTGAGCTCCAAGCGCATCCAACTGTTCAAAACCTTTATCAAGAGCTGTAAACAACTGCTCCGCCTTGCTGTTCTTCTTAATCTTGGCAGCCAAGTCTCGAAAGGCATAAAGCTCTTTGAGTTCATTTTTAATTCCTTCAATATCTGAAGGATGCAGTACCTCTTGAAGTTCTTCGTCATCTACCTCTTCATCATCAATCCAGTCGTCATCACTACCATCAAAATCCAAGTAAACCTCTTCCAAACTTGCGCTCTCCTGACGTTGTAGTTTGGCCTCCAAGCGAGCAATAAGCGAGCAGAAAGTATCATGTATCGCGTATGTTGATGATGCCAAAAGCTTACGGAGAATCAAGGTCATTAGCTGTCGCTGGCTGTTAGGCAGCGCATATAGCTTTGGTCTTGCAAGATAATCTGAAACTAAATCATAAAGAGCCTGTTCATCTTTAGTAGGAAAGAACTCCTGCAAAATAGCAATACGCTTGGTGTATTTAATATATTCCAAAACTTGACGACGAAGAGTGCGTTTGCATATAGGCTGTAAACGTTCTCTAAGCTCTATGTAATTCTCTTCATCAAGCATGTGGCTGAACTGAGTCTTGAAACTCTTTAAGTCTCCAAATACGTAATCATCAATGATTGAAACCAAACCATATAGTTCCAAAATTGAGTTTTGCAAAGGAGTGGCTGTAAGCAATATCTTCTTGCGAGACTCAATGGCAGTCTTAATGATATTTGAGATTTTGTTAGTTGGCTTATACACATTGCGAAGACGGTGGGCCTCATCAATGATAACCAAGTCCCAATCTATATGCTTAATATAAGGAGCCTTTGTCTTTGCAAACTGATAGGAGCAAATGACTATTTTATCTGTTGTAAATGGATTTAGATTGCCCGTTTCAAGGATTGCATCAAAACTACGCTTCTCTAAGATTACAGACTCCAACGAAAATTTCTCTTGCAACTCACTCGACCACTGTTTACGAAGATTGGCAGGGCAAATGATAAGCAACTTTCGTTTGTGCTCAGCCCAATGTTGTGATAGGATGATACCCGCCTCAATAGTTTTACCCAAGCCTACCTCATCGGCCAAGATTGCACCCTTTGACAAAGGAGACTTGAAGGCAAACAAAGCCGCCTCCACCTGATGCGGAGTCAAATCAACCTGCGCATCTTGAAGCGAAGCGGTCAGTTTATTAATATCATTAGCCGGCAAACGCCTTGTAAGGTAATTTGCCAGATATTTTGCCTGATATATTGTTATTCCATCCATTCCATACCACTTAATCATACAAAAATAAATAAAATTTATTTTATCCCATTATCAAAGCCCACTTTTATTATGAACATTCGCGCTATTACAGCCAAACTTTTATATAACACCAGGTGTTTCCTTGGAAGAGATAAAAGTTTCAATTATGGAGTGGTTTAAAGGGATTCCAAGCACATCACACACTTTTTCAAGGGAATAATTACCAACAGTCACACTTTTTCAAACGAATAATCGCCAACAACTACACTTTTTCAAACGAATAACAACCAATTCGCAACAAAGCATTGCCCTTTTTCCCTTGAAATTAAACTATACTATTATGGAGTAGTTTGAAGTGACTCCAAGTACTTCGCAACTATTTTAGTAATACAACATATTTCTAACCACATCCCTCCCCTCAAAACAAATCCCCCTATCCCCGTGTTATCTTCTCAAATTAAACTGTACTGTTATGGAGTGGTTTACAAATCTTTTGCAGGCGCATCCGGAGTTGGCTATTTATTTGACGCTGGGGTTTGGTTTCCTCATTGGGCGTGTTCAGGTGAAGGGGTTCAGTCTGGGTGTTGTGACGAGTGTGCTGCTGGTGGGTGTGCTTATCGGGCAACTTAATATTCCGACACCTGGGCCGCTGAAACAGGTGGCGTTCCTGATGTTCCTCTTTGCCATCGGGTACAAGGTGGGGCCGCAGTTCTTTGCGGGATTGCGCAAGGAGGGGTTGCCGCAGGTTTTCTTCGCCGTTGTTATGTGTGTGTTCATCCTGCTCTGCACCTGGGGTATTTCTCTGGTGATGGGTTACAATGTGGGCGAGGCTGCAGGGTTGCTGTCTGGGTCGCAGACTATCAGTGCAGTGATTGGCGTTGCAGGCGACACTATCCGTGGGCTTGGGTTGCCGGCAGACGAGCAGGAGAAGGCACTGAACATCATACCGGTTGCATACGCTGTGACGTATATATTCGGCACGGCGGGCTCGGCGTGGATTCTTGCGCGTTTGGCGCCGAAATTGCTTGGCGGTGTCGACAAGCTGAAGGCGAAGTGCCGCGAGCTTGAGAAGCAGATGGGCAGCGACGACAGCGAGAAGCCGGGCATTGTGGGCGCAAAGCGAATGGTGGAGTTCCGCAGTTATGCCATTGAGAACGATTGGTTCGCGCAAGGACGTCGCGTAAAGGAGCTTGAGGCCTTCTTTGAACGTCAGGGAAAGCGGTTGTTTGTGGAGCGCATACGCAAGGGCAAGCGCATTATCGATGATGTGAGGCCGCGCGAGGTGCTGCACCTTGGCGACGAGGTGGTGCTGAGCGGCCGTTACGAATATACCATTGGCGAGGAGAAATGGATTGGGCGCGAGGTTGACGACACTGCCCTGCTCGATTTCCCTGTAATGGTGATGAAGACCACCGTTGCAGGACACACGCACAAGCGCGAGATAACGTTCGGCGGCAAGAAGGTTGGCGAACTGCGCCGTCAGCCATATATGCACGGCGTTGTAATACAGAAGATAAAGCGTATGGGAGTGAGCATTCCAGTGTTTGCCGACACGCAGTTGAACACAGGCGACGTTATTGAGCTTGTGGGCAAGAAGGTAGAGGTTATGCTTGCCGCAAAGGAGATTGGTTACCCAGACCCTGCCACAAACGCCACAGACGTGGTTTTTATGTCGATTGGCATTTTCATTGGCGCTGTGATTGGAACATTCACACTGCACATTGGCGGCGTGCCGCTGAGCCTTAGCAGCAGCGGCGGTGCGCTGATAGCCGGCCTGGTATTCGGTTGGTGGCGCGCACACCACCCTACAATGGGCGCAATCCCCGAGGGTGCGCTGTGGGTGTTCAACAATCTTGGACTGAATATTTTCATAGCCATTGTTGGCATATCGGCAGGGCCGGGCTTTGTCGAGGGATTCCGCGAGATTGGTCTGTCGCTGTTCCTGGCCGGAATTGTTGCCACATCGTTACCGTTGCTCTTTGGTGTGTGGGTTGCTGTTAAGTGGTTCAAGTTCCACCCTGCCATTGCACTTGGCTGCTGCGCCGGAGCGCGCACCACCACTGCGGCTATTGGCGCACTGCAAGAGAGCCTAGGCAGCGAAACGCCGGCATTGGGCTACACGGTGACATACGCAGTCGGTAACACTCTGCTGATACTTTGGGGCGTGTTCCTGACGCTGATGGTAGGATAGGCAGAGCTTTAACTACTACAAATTAAGACAGAAGAACAGAAAATTGTTGCGTAATCAAAAATGGCAACCAGAGCCAAACCTTTTGTACTTATATACTTATGTCTTATTAAAACAGAATTGAACTTTAAATATAATATTATGAGCCATTATTTGAACGACCACAGTGAGGTGAGCAAGTTCGAGAAGGAGATGGAAAAGATTAGCCCTTTTGAGCTGAAGGACCGTCTTATTGCGCTTGCCGATGAGAGTATAAAGAAGATGATGCACACAATGCTGAACGCAGGTCGTGGAAACCCCAACTGGGTTGCCACGCTGCCGCGCGAGGCGTTCTTCGCGCTTGGCAGGTTCGGCATCGCAGAGTGCCGCCGCGACTGGCAACGCTCCGAGGGCATTGCCGGCATACCGCAAAAGGAGGGCATTGCCGAGCGTTTTGAGCAGTTCATCAAGGAGAACAGAAAGGAGGAATGGGCGCAGTTCCTCAAGAAATGCTACCGTTATATGCTCGACGAGCACAAGGTGGATGCCGATGTACTCGTTCACGAATGGGCCGAGTGCGTAGTGGGCAACCAATATCCTGTCCCCGACCGCATACTGCCACACACCGAGATAGCCGTCAATGACTACATAGCACAAGAGCTGTGCAACGGCCGCCCGCCACAGGGCGAGATTGACCTCTTTGCCACCGAGGGCGGCACGGCTGCAATGTGCTACATATTCGACAGTCTGCAGCAGAACCGCTTGCTTGAACGCGGCGACCACATTGCACTGATGACACCTGTGTTCACACCATACATTGAGATTCCAAAGCTTTACCGCTACAACTACAAGGTTACCGAGATACCGGCAAGCCGAATGAGCGACGACGGGCTACATCTGTGGCAATACAGCGAGCGTGGAATAAACAAGCTACGCGACCCGTCATACAAGGCGCTGTTCATCGTTAACCCCAGCAACCCGCCAAGCTATGCAATGGATAACAGGACAATAGACCTGCTTGTGGATATTGTGGAGCGTTGGAACCCGAACCTGATGATTGTGACCGACGATGTGTATGCCACCTTTGTTCCGGGTTTCCAATCGCTGATGGCACGCCTGCCGCACAACACCATCTGTGTCTATTCGTTCTCGAAATACTTTGGCGCCACAGGATGGCGCACTGCGGTTATTGCACTGCACCGCGACAACATCTTCGATGCACTGCTCAAACGCCTGCCACGCAAACGCAAAGGCGAGTTGCAGCAACGCTACGGCAGCATAAGGAGCGATGTGGAGAATATGCGTTTCATTGACCGTATGGTTGCCGACAGCCGTCAGGTGGCACTGAACCACACGGCAGGTCTGTCGTTGCCGCAACAGCTGCAGATGACACTGTTCGCGCTCTACTCCATCATCGACAAGCGTCAGGGCGACAACTTCCGCCAGGCGATGCTCGAAATCATAAACAGACGCCTCACCAAGCTATGGGAGAATATGGGATTCACACTTGTCCCCGACCCACTGCGTGCCGGCTACTACTCCGAGATAGACCTCACCGTTTGGGGCAAACGTTTCTATGGCGAAGATTTTGTCGACTGGCTGCGCCTGAACCACAGCCCGTTGGATGTAGTGTTCCGCCTTGCAACGGAGACACCGCTTGTGGTGCTGAATGGCGGCGGTTTCGACGGCCCCGAATGGAGCATACGCGTTTCGCTTGCGAACCTGAAGGAAGATGACTATGCCATCATTGGGCAAAAGGTGCGTGGCATTCTCGACTCGTATGCCCTGCGGTGGAAAGAGAGCCTGCCGGAGATAGTATAAGCGTGGTGTGAGTTCCACCACTCGCCGGCGAGGGGAGGTGTCGATTTACCGACGGAGGGGAGTGGAAAAACAATCCCCCTCGGCTTTCAGCCACTTCTCCTTGCCAAGGGTGAGAGCTATATTGCTAAATTTATAGTTTTACATAATATCATAATTATGAAAAAGATGAAGAAATACCGTTGCAAGGTTTGCAAATGGGTCTACGACCCTGAGTTTGGTGACATAAAGGGCGGAATTCCTGCCAACACGGCATTTGAGGATTTGCCGGCCGATTGGGTGTGCCCTGTGTGTAAAGCCGAGAGAAACAAGTTCGAGGAGTTTGGGTAAGAACGCAACAATATTATCTCCTCCACCGCAAACGGTCCCCTCCTCTTTTGAAAAGAGGAGGAGTTTTATGCGCATAAAAAAATGCGGTCAGCGCCAAGGCGCTGACCGCAATAATATTCATTCAAGCAATTCAATTACTTTACAATCTCTGCGATGAATGCCTGCATCTCGGCCTGGTGTGCCTCAACGCTCTGCAACAGCTTGAACTGTGCCTTTGAGCGGACGAGGTTGTGCTCGGGATACTGTGTCTTGTAGTATGTATCGCCGTTGATGTAGTCGGCCAAGAAACGTACTGTCTGCATATATGGGAACAATGCTGCTGCGTATGGCAGGTTCTCGACCTCAAGCGGTGTGATGAACGATGCAGCCGACTTCAAGTAACCCTTTGTGAATGACTTGAAGATTTCCATATTGAAGTTAACGTTGTCAAGGTTCTGGTCATCCTCCTTACCGGTGTTGGCTGCTGAGCGCAAGTAGTCACCGAAATCGGAGAAGATGAAGTTAGGCATCACAGTGTCGAGGTCGATAACGCAGAGTACGTTACCCTGCTTGTCGAAGAGGATGTTGTCAACCTTTGTATCGCAGTGGCAGATGCGCTTTGGCAACTTGCCCTCGCGGTGCAGACGCTCACCCTTGCACATCTCCTCGGCACGTGCCTCAAGCTCGTCAACGAGCCACTGAACCTCGGCAAGACGGCCGGCCTTGTTCTCGGCAACAGCCTCGCGCAACTGGCGAAGACGGAACTCCATATTGTGGAAATCCTTGATAGTCTCGCCCAACTCGGCAGGGATATCGGCAAGCATAGCCTGGAAGTTACCGAATGTCTCACCCACGATGTATGATGTCTCGGGAGTAACGGCTGTCATACCCTCGGTCTCGGGGATGAACTCCATAACACGCCAGTACTTCTCGCCATCGAAGTGGTAGTACTTGCCGTCCTTTGCAGGAACGAACTTCAGCACCTTGCGCTCTATGTCATCGGCACCGGCAGCAACGAGCTTGCCGTGAATGTGCTCTGTAACAGCAACGATGTTGTTCATAAGCATATCCACATCGGGGAAGATTGCGTTGTTAACGTGCTGCAACACATAGTCGGGAGCTGTGCCCTCTGTCTTCACGCGGTATGTAGTGTTGATGAGACCATTGCCCAAAGGAGCTACTTCTACAACATTGCCTTGAATGTTGAACTGAGAAACAATTGTGTTCATTGGTATTTAATTTTTAAGGTTAGTACTCTACAATAGATTCAAATTGACAATTTACATAAAAGCGGTGCACTTGTCACACCTATCAGTATGTGAGCGATTCTTTATTTCACGTTACTCTTGAGATCCTTTGACAATCCTTGCTTATCGCAACCTACACGGCGCAAACTTCGCCTGCGCTACGTGTAACCAACTGCTGCAAGCATTGTCGAACTAAAGTTTCGTCGCTACGCTCTGTCGGGATGACTGTTTCGCTATTATATAAAACTGCATTTTCTAAAGGCAAATTTAAACAAAAGAAAATAGCATTACAAAAATATCGCCGTTTTTTTATACAAAAAAGTCCCTGTACACAATAGATATTGACAGGAAAGGCTCTTTTCAATCACCACCACAACAAAAGAGAGGGTGCCCCATTTTACTTTTGGGCACCCTCCATACATTTTAATTCAACTAATCTGCAAAGAATTACTTAATCAAATATTTACGTCCTTCTATTATAACGATACCCGAAGCTGGAAGTCTATCGAGTTTCTGACCGAGCATATTATATATCCCCTTAGGTGCGTTATTTTCTTCGACAACAACATCTTCTATATCTGTCGCGTTACCAATCTTTATATTGGGATTCTCGAGGATGTACATCACCGAGCCGTGGTCGTTCCAAGTCCAGTTGCGTACAGGTGTCAACGCCTCGCCTGTTACAATACAGGCAAAATATGTTGAGCTCTCGCTGTAGTTTCCACCTGCGTGAAAGCTAAAAGTTCCGTCACCATTGTCGCGTATCTTGTCCAAAGCTGTCTTTTCAGCAGTAAACTTGTAATCCCTATCTTCACGGGTAACATATTCCTGCTTTTCAGGCTGAAAAAGATAGTACTGTCCATCTTCCTGAATAATCTGCCATACGGCTGTCATATCAAAAGGGTCCACTGCAGACTTGTATATATTCGCAACCGCTTGATTCGATGGAAGATTATTATAAGAGTATGTAGTCATACCACGCAAACTGAGGTAAGTATCACTAATTGTAGTGTTCCATACAAGGTAACCCTCACCGGTCTTGGCCTTAATGTGATAGACAGCCTCGTTGCTCAATTCGCTTAGCGAGTTTATCTGGCGACACTCCAGAATTTTCACGTATTCAACATTGATTGTATTGCTTTGGGCATCCAACGTAATTTTGGAAGTGTAACCCTCTACATTTACTACAGCAACTTCTGCAACAGTAAAAAACTGGCTTACGTAAATAGTCTCGCCCGATTTGTATTCCTTACCGCCATACACAAGACCACCTTTACCATCGTCACCTGTAATGTTCAAGGTGTATGGATAAGCCTGTTGCATATCACCCTTGATGCTTACCTGACCACCGCGAATATACTCGGCAGGGATGGTATATGTACCATCGGCCGCAATTGCAGTCTGTGGGACATTGACCAATATCCAATTAGGGTTGCCATTCTCGTCAAGCTGCTCTACAGCATTTACATTATAACCATACTTTAGGTCAAAGCCATTCTGAATGAAGCCAGGAGCAGGGATATCCTTAACCTTTAAAGGCTCGGCATAATTTGTCTGATAGCCCTGCAATGCACTCTCGTCTGATGCCAACACAATATCACCATTGAGCTGTGAAGCACTGACTGTCACCTTGTCACCGTGTACATCGAGCATAAGGTCAACATATCCGCCACCATCGGCAATGATGGTAGTAGCTCCGGCAGGGTCAATGCTGTTCCAGTCAACCTTGTAACGCATACGGTAAAGACCGGGCGCTGTTCCTGCAGGGATTGTGAATGATGGCACGCCACTACCGATTGTGTTACCGTTGCTTGTTGTTGTACCATCGCTCTTGTACCATTTGTCACCAATCTGCACAGCGTTGTAGCTGACGATTTCGCTGCCTTCAGCCGGTGTTCCGTTGTCGTTGATAGTGTACTCGAACTTACCGTTGTTATTCCAGTCAACATATACATAAGCACTCATCCAAGAACCAGTATAGTTGAATGTAGGTTGTACCTGAGTACCAGCCTTGGCCGAGAAGACACTAACCAAAGTATTGTCGGTATAAACCTTGCGGCTGGCAGGTGTTGATGTGTATGTCACACCCGAAGAAACGAGACCGACGCTGTTGATAGAGCGGTCTGTGCGGGTGGTTGTTGCATCCTTGTCATAGGTAAGGGCATATTTGTCGGTAGAGAAACGCTTGTCGGGGTTATTGTCGATGACAATCTCATCGAAATATGCAACCCAGTCAGCATTGTCGGCGTGTGGCGAGCGCACATCGGGAACGAGAACCAAAGAGTAGATATCGATACCACTGTTGGCATTCTCGGCCTTTGAGTAAGAGAAGCCCTTGAAACTTACCACTAAATCCTGCCAGCCGGCCTTGGGAGCGAGATTGGTATTTGTAACGGCCCAGAACTGCTCCTCTTCACCTGTTTGCCAATTCCAGCTATCCTCTACTCGTTTACCCAAACCGATTACCATAAAACGGCTATCGGCAGGTTTATCTTTGAGATATGTCATAATATGGATATACTGCAACTGTTTTGTCATACGGATAGGCTCCTTGAGATCTATCCTTACACCGAAGGTATTGCTGCCGAAACGGCTACGCTGCAGAGCAAGAACCTTACCTGTTGAATTTGGAGCCACTCCAATCACTTCGTCCACCTCCACATCGGGATTCTCGGTTACTCCGGCATTTCCGCTGAGGGCACCGGTACGGAATGGGCTCTCTTCCCATTTGTCATAAACAGTTATTGATTTATAATCCTCGCTGTCAAATGTTATTGTTGTTTGCGCTGAAGTTGTAAGGCTCAAAAACATCAACGCTGCTGAAAATAATATATTCTTCTTCATAAGTCTTTTATTTTAATTATGGTGTTGATGTTTATTAATATACATTCAAATTTGAGAGCAAAGGACAAGCACGACTATCGAGGATTGTTATGCGCAACTTCTTTGCATTGTAGCCACTGCCATAGCTTTCGGCAGTCTTTCCATTCAAAGGAATGATACGCTTGTAACCAACGGTAGTTGTCTGCATAGCAGGGCAAAGCTCTGTCCAAGCCGCACCGTCGGCGCTGTACTCAATCTTGAAGTCCTTAATGCGCTGACCCAAGAAAACAGGCTCCTGCATAACAAGATAACGTATTACCTGTGGAGTATCCCAAGTGAGTTCAATTGTTGCAGTAAGGCTTTCGTCGTTTGTACCCCAATATGTCTCCTTGTCACCATCGGTAAGGTTAGATGCATCATATTTTCCACCGGTACGTGTCTCGCTCACCTCAATCGTTGCACTCTTCGCAAGGTCTGTTGCTGCAGTGCTCTCATCAAGGCCATATACAGGAACTGCCAAACGCTCGTGTAGCATTCTACCCAATTTAGTCAATTCGTTCACGGTATTATCGGGAAGAACGCCATACTGGTTTGGAGGGCAGTTGAGAATGAGAGTAGCATTGCGTCCAACAGTCTCAAGATACATCTGGAAAAGGCGCTCGGCACTCTTCATAGACTCACCCTGGTGCCAGAACCAGCCTGCACTTGTTGCCTTGGCATCGCTCTCGCCGGGATTCCAGAACCAACCGTCGATATCACCCTCTTCGCGGACAACGGTCTCAGACAGATAGTCGGTCATAGCCCAGTTTGTTTCACCGGCATAACCAGACTCGTTACCAATCCATCGTGCTTCGCCACCGACACCCCACATAATACAGTTTGGAGCAATGCGGTGTACACGAGTACGCAAGTTAGGCACATCGTAGTAGATTTCGGGGTCGATGTCGCGGTTGCCGCCCTCGCCACCATAGTAGCCGTCGCCACCACGTGCTCCGTCGAACCACATCTCGAACTGGTCCGAACCATACTCGGCCAACTCCTCGCACTGTTTCAGGAACACCTCGGTAACGTATGAGTCTTTTCCGTAGTGTGCCGAGTTACGGTCCCAAGGAGAAATATAGAAGCCGTACTTCATATTATGCTTGCGGCTTGCATCGGCAAACAATTTTGGAATGTTTGCGTTGCGTCCATTCTCATTACCGGCATTCTTAATGCTGTGTGATGTAGTAGCTGTTGGCCACAAGCAGAAACCGTCGTGATGCTTTACAACGGCAATACCACCATTCATACCGGCAGCCTTTACAGCAGTAACCCACTGTTCGGGATTAGGCATAGCCAATGGAGCGTATCTTGACTCGGCTTCATTACCATAGCCCCACTCCGAGCCTGTAAATGTGTTCATACCATAGTGGAAAAAGGCATAAAACTCCGTCTCGTTCCACAAAAGCTGTCGGTCACTGGGCACCGGATGTACCGGAAGCGGTGCATTGTCGGGGTTGGTTGGAGTCTCAGCCTTGAGCTGGAACTGTGCCGAAGCTCCCAATGGAGCCATCATACCCAACAAGAACAAAGAAGTAAAAAGTTTCTTCATTATAAAAATAGGTTAGTTAATAAATAAATCACTCATTAGTTGGAGCATACAAGCGTGCAAACTCCACCATTTGCAAAGAAAAAAAAAAAAAATGAGAGGTGCAAATGAAGTGACCCCAAAAAGTTGGACTGATTAATAAAAAGTTTATTGGAAAAGAGTTCGGTATTGCACCGGACTCTTTCCTTTTAATCTCAGTTTTATTCTGTCATTGTTGTAGTAGTAGATATACTTCTTTAGTTCC
>JAFYWV010000128.1 GCA_017546505.1 Bacteroidaceae bacterium | reverse complement strand
GCTTTCTCGCTCGGCAGAATGTGCTCGCGATGGAGATTGCTATCTACCAATACGATTGCCGCCGCATCACGGTCGAGAGTAACGATTAAGGCAGGGACCTCTTTGATCCCTGCCTTCTGGCTTGCCATAACCCGTCTGTGACCGGATATGATCTCGTATTCATCTTCGGTATTCTCCTTGGGGCGAACGATTATCGGAGATAAAACGCCGTGCTCGCGAATGCTCTCGGAAAGGCGCTCCATTTCTTCGTTGTCCTGCACCTTATATGGGTGGTTTTCAAATGCGTGTAATTTCTCAATCAATATATTTTTCGTGTTTTTCATATTATTTTACCTCGTTCTTGTTTTTTCTTTCTTTTGGATAAGTCCATTGTTTTTGAGTTCGATCTCTCGCTCGGCATCAAGCAATTCCTTGATACGCGGAATATGCTGTTCAATGCGCAGAGAAATCTTTAGTTGTTCGCGCAAGGGTTTCATTTTCTTTGTCAGCTCCTTGCATTGTTCTTTGAGTGATGCTTCTTCCTCGGGCGTTTTCACGCGGCGAATCCGCAAGCGCAATTCATAACGTTTCTGCTCCAACTCGGCAATTTGAGCCGCCTTGTTCTGCTGAAATGACAAAAGCTCCTGCGGCGACTCGATATAGTGGTCGCGCAAGAGCCAATATTCTTCCATATATTTGTCGGCTTTCGATGCCTCGGTTCGTATCATGGGAGATACGGGGCGGCTATCCGCCTCCTGCACGTTATTACCCGTGCAGATCTTAAACAACTCCACGATGATAGCGAATAAGAGTTGAAGTCCGTCCATCTGCGCCGCTTCTCGCATTTCATGTTCAAAATCAAGCAACGGCTTTCGCTTCATTTTCGGCGGTCGGTATTTGATCTGCTCCATTCGATCGTGATTCCAACGGAAACGCTTAAAGAGGTTTTCTTTCGTATATTTCTCGTTCAAGCTGCTAAGGCGAACGGAGCGCGACCACCCCGACGAAATGACGGAAGGATGCTCGTAGTTGAAATCTCGCGTGAAGGTGTATCCAAGTGCTTTAAGAAATGCCACAAACTCAATATGGTTAATGCATTGTGATAATGCTTCTTCTACGTCGCGTCGCAGCATTTCTCGGTGGGTAACGTGACCTGCCTTCTGCGCCCAATACGCCTTTTTGTTGCTATAAAATTTGTGGCTCTCTATAACCGATTTGCTTCGCTCGGCACATATCTCGTCGGAGATTTTTCTAAGCTCCAAGCGGTCGCCAATACTGTTGCGAAATTTCTTCCCGTCGGTAAAGGAAACGCTATTGATTACGAAATGGTTGTGAATGTTATCGGTGTTGAGATGCGTGGTAACAACCACTTGGTATTTTGCGCCCCACATCATTCGAGCGGTTTCTACGCCGATCTGATGCGCTTCTTCGGGTGTGACCTCTCCCTCGGCAAAGCTTTGGTATCCGTGGTAGGCGATATTCTTTCCGCGCTCACCGAAACGGCGCTTGACGGCGATCATTTCGTTATAGGCATTGTGCTTGGAGCAGTTGATGCCCGTAACAAATGCCGTGTGGTCGGTTTTAGAGTCATTCTCTACATAGCGAATCGCCGCATATAAGTCCTCGTCAAGATATTCCTTGGCGGTGGTCTTGTCGGGATTGTTCGCATAGTCGATAACCTCTTTCAACCGTCCTTTGACGGGCCAGAATCCTGTGGTTGCCATTTTCTCATATTCTCCTTTCTCGGCGCAATCAATGTGTCGGATATATCCCTTAGTAATGCGAGCGCCGCCGCGTTGACCTCTGCGGAGAACGGTGGCTCGATGAGTACGTCCAATTTCTCGCAGAAAGCAAAAAGAGCGTCAGGAGGAACCGATCTCGGCTCAAATCCCAACGCTCTCTGACGGATATATTCTGTTGTGCTTAGCCCGCAACGCTCGGCTATGGAGTTGATACGCTCCTTTTCCTTTTTCGTTACGCGGGCAACGATTCTAATATCTTCTTTTTTCATAAAACCATCCTTTCACTCGGGGTATTAGGGGCATCCCCTAAAATCTCTGCCACAAAAGCCTTGTGGCGGGGCGACGTTTGGCACACAAACGTCCTGCTTGTTACGGTGTAAGACACTCGTATCTCCATATCTTTCGAAGATAAGAGTTGCCGTTCTTCGTTCTCTTGTATTCGTTTCATATTATAATTTTCTCCTAAAATTACATAATGCCAAAGTGATGCCGCCAATCGTTTTGAGATAACAAAAAGCGGCATCACAATAATGCCACTCACATAAACAAATCAAGAGAATCCATAAGAGTGTTTTCGTCCTCGGAGATTTCCTCGATAGGTTCTTCCACCGCTTTTACGATGGGCATATCCTTAAGGCACTCTCTGATGGTTTCCCGTATCACCTTTTCTATATTTCCGTCTGCTTCAAAGTAAGCGTTTATCGCAGAGATAATCGTCTTGTTCTTTGAATCGAGCACACTTTGCAAATGCTCCCAAGCTTTGCGCTCTGCTTCATTATCTAAATTAAAACGCAGGCTGAACCGCTTTGTCATACACGACCACCGCCACGGAGAAGCTGCATCTCAAGCATACGTTCATATCCTTTGGCGGTTGCGCAAATATCGTCGTTGACGATCACGCGGCTCTCGTCGTAATCGGCGAAGTTGCGGATAAGGCAACCGCCACCGCCAACAACATAGAGCTTCATCAGCTTGGGATCGTATTCGTGCTCGCGCAGACGGCGGAAGATGCCCGCCGTGTATGCCTTGGCGGTCTTGACAACCGTTTCAAGATATGCGCCGTCAATATCTGCCGTGCCTTTCTTCAAGATTTCCGTAATGATGGAATCGTCAAGACTTGCGTGGTGTACCTTCATCATTTCCTCTCGGATAAGAAGCGCGCATTGGTGAGTGCCATATTTCTCGGTAAACATCCTCTGCGCATCGGGCTTCTTGTTGACGATGCGGAGTAGGTTCATCGTACCGTTCCCGATGTCGCAGAGCATCGTAACGCCCGTGAAGCTCGGAAGATTGTTGACGATGGCGGCGAATCCCTGCGGGTAAACCTCTGCGCCTACGATATTGATGTGGTATTCCACCTCTCGGAAGGTAAATACAACCTCACTGTTTTGGAGCAAATAGTTCTTAAACTCGGTTTTCTGCTCACTTACCCAAGTAAGAGGCAGACCCGCCGCAATATAGACGTCGGCTTCGGCAATGCGCTCTCGCCAAAGCTCCCGCGCAATCGCGGCAAGGGTGAGGACGTAATAATCCTCGTCGTTGAATTTGTCAGCTTTGAATTCCTTGTGCCCGACGCCGATGGAATAATACTTTCCGTTCCATACGAGCAGGTCGGATACAAAGGTGGGTTCGGTATCGCTTTTCACAACTCCCGTGGGAAAACAGCAGTTTGCCGTTTTCATATTGCCGTAGCCGTGGTCAATACCGATGAGATAGGTTTGGTTCATTTTCTTCATACTTTCATTTCTCCTTTTTACTGTTTGT
>JAFYWV010000127.1 GCA_017546505.1 Bacteroidaceae bacterium | reverse complement strand
GGCTTGCGCCGCTGGCATACTGAAAAATTTGGGGCAAAGTACGCCGATATGTACTTCGCGGAGCAATACCAAGAGGAAATCCAGCGCGAAGAAGAAAAGCGCGTACAGCCCACCTTGTTTGACGTGTAACGAAAAAACATATAACCTTTGTGACTATGGACTTTAAGCAATTTGTTGAGTTGGTTTGCTCGATGCGGACCGCTCAAAAAGCCTATTTCAGGACCCGCTCCCAAGTCGAGCTTGACCGCTCCAAATTTTTGGAGCGTCAAGTCGACAACGCCCTCCGCGAAATTTCGGAGCCGAAAAACCAACTTTCGTTGTTTCCTGGCTCCGTTTCGCCGTAACCCTCTCCCCTACCCATGTACATGGTGGCGGTAAGTAAAACGCCACCTGCAATGTACATTTACATTAATTTGTTAACATTTGAACTGAGTTTTTGTAATTGTTAAATGTTTTTAAGATGAGTAATATAAAAGTTGATGACTTTGCTACGAAGATGTTTAAAAAAGGCTCAAACACGGTCGAGTTGGTGTTTGCCGAAAGGTACAACCGAATGTCCGTTGGTGACCGCAAAATTGAACTTGAAGAAAACACACTGCTTCATTTGATGCTCTACTCCTACCTGCTTGGCTCATTGGCTTGCATCCTTGACCAAACTGCGTTTATCGAATTGAGCCAAGCAATAGACCGTATTTGGAAATGAAAGTGCAAGTTTTTCAAGACCACCGCTACTATAATCCGGAGAACATCATTCCTGATGGCACGGTGCTCAATGTCGTCAAAAAATGGTGGTACTACGGGGTACTTGCAGGTGTTCACGTCATATGGGACAATCGAGATATCATTGTGCACATGCCCGATTGCAGAGTAATTGAAGAATAAACCTAAAAGTTAATCGCCATGAAACCAGAAAATTTAGTTGTCGTCAAAGACATAATCTACAACCTTCAAGCTTATATACATTGGTACGATGCATTCAAAGCCGAAGAAGAATGGACCTACAACAAGAATGCTAACAACCACTTGGAGCGTCTACGTGAGTTGCTTCCTCAAGGTCTCAAAGCCTTAAAGACGGACGATTTCGACTATAGATGTGGGTGACTGTTACTTGTTATAATCATTTGGGCGCATCGGCAGCGGCTTTCGTGCACCTAACCCACATGGCACCAGCCGCCACCGTCCCGTGCTACGGGGGTGACCGCCGCGAGCTAACACAATATCCACACACCGCGGCCAAGCCCCTCCGCCCGGTTGCGCCGCACGAGGCCACCGCTCACAAAATAAAACCCATCCCAAAGGCTCCCTCCAAAAGGCCTGGCGTTCGGTTCGTGCTCCTTTGCCGCCCCTACGGGGTACACGACGGCCGCAGGTGGCCGTTGTCGGCAAAAAGCACCAGCCGCCCGCCAGGCTCCACCCTATAGCATCCAACGCTTTGCCCCCCAATATCAACCCCAAAAAAGATGCTCCCAGCAATACCAGCCCCAAGGCAAAACACTTCAACCCTTCGGCGGTCGCGCTGCTTTGGCTTCGGTCGGTTCGGCGCGGCACTGCGGACTACGGCGGGCCTACGGTCGTTCCGCGGGTCGACAACGCTTCATCCCTAAAACCTACACACAGCGCGTTGTCGACTCGCTAAACTACCCTACGGCTCGCCTTGCCTTGGCCGCGTCCAGCCGCCCGTGCCAAAAGCCCTGCGCCCGCCCCAGCACCTCTCCAAGCGGAATGTCGGCAGCGTTGGCAGCTTCCCCGCGATGCGGGAACGGCGTTCGCCCGCCGAGCGGCAAGATGCCGCAAGCAGCCCCCGCTGCCTCCTTTGTGCGGACTGAGCCGCGGACTTCGGTCTAAATGTGAAAGGACAAATAAAAAGGGTAAATGGTTGTAATATTGCGCTGTTATTCGTGCTTATAGTCAATGAGTTATAAGGGCAGATACGTCTCCGTTGTTTGAATTAAAATTTAACATAATCCCCTTAATGTTATTTTGTTACGTGTTGATTTTCAGCGGTATGTAACAAAATAACACTGATTATGTTAAATTTGCAAGTCGTGTGGATTTAGGCATTCCCGGGACGTTAGAGAGTTTGGTTGAAGAGTTTTGATAGTTGCGCGCATCTTGTTATTCCCTCCCCCCGCCCTATATAGGAGCGCGCAGTTTAAAAGAGTTTGGTTAATGAGTTGACAACCACTACCGCCCCCCTCCCCTAAAGCGGTTGCGCTAAGCGCGGATTTTTACCCCGTCAACGCAAAAAGGCCATCGCTTCCCTGATGGGCG
>JAFYWV010000126.1 GCA_017546505.1 Bacteroidaceae bacterium | reverse complement strand
GTTTGGCTAAGTTGCTCAACAACCCCGAGCGTCCAATCCAGTTCCTCTTCGCAGGTAAGGCTCACCCACACGATGGTGCAGGTCAGGGCTTGATCAAGAAGATTATCGAGGTTTCACGCCGTCCCGAGTTCGTTGGTAAGATTATCTTCCTCGAGAACTATGATATGGACCTCGCCAAGTTGCTCGTTTCGGGTGTGGATATCTGGATGAATACTCCTACACGTCCTCTCGAGGCATCAGGTACATCTGGTGAGAAGGCTCTTATGAACGGTGTCCTCAACTTCTCGGTACTCGATGGTTGGTGGTGCGAGGGCTACAAGCCTGGTGCAGGTTGGGCATTGAAAGAGGAGCGTACATACCAGAACCAGGAGTTCCAGGATCAGCTCGATGCTGCTACAATCTACACATTGCTCGAGAACGAAATTCTTCCAATGTATTACAACCGTAACGGTAAGGCTTACTCTGACGAGTGGGTTGCTTGCATCAAGAAGTCAATTGCCGAGGTTGCGCCTCACTTCACAATGAAGCGTCAGCTCGATGACTACTACAGCAAGTTCTACTGCAAGCAGGCTGCACGTTACAACCACCTCATTGCAAACGACTCAAAGGTTGTTCGTGAGCTCGCTAAGTGGAAAGAGGAGGTTGCTGCCAAGTGGAATGCAGTTGAGGTTCTCTCTGTAGAGGCTGACGCTGATTTCCTCAACGGTGCAATGACTGCAGGTGAGAAGTATAACGTAACTGTTAAGGTTGACGAGAAGGGTCTTGACAATGCCGTTGCTATTGAGCTTGTTGTATTGTCTCCTGACGCTAAGGGTCGTGAGAATGTATTTGCAACCTATCCTTTGGATGTTGTACAGCGCGAGGGTAACATCTTTACATTCGCTGCGGAGATTGCTCCTACAAATGCCGGTGCATTCAAGGTTGCATTCCGTATGTATCCTAACCACGAGGAACTTCCTCACCGTATGGACTTCGCTTACGTTAAGTGGTTCGCTTAATTCAAAGCATACATATTTGAAAAACCGCTCCTGTCACAAACAGGGGCGGTTTTGTTTGATTTAGTTGCAAAATACAGCAGGCCGTTGAACGACGGGTTGTTGTTTTGTAACTTTTTGATTTTATTATCCGACAGTTTCTTTGTATCTTCGCACCCGTATGCGCGAGAACACTTTTTTATATAACGAATTTGGCGGTTATCTGCGTGGCATCTTCGGATGCAAGGTGCAGAAGATTACCATTGATGCCGGCTTCACCTGTCCTAACCGCGACGGAAAGGTCGGGCGGGGTGGTTGCACGTTCTGTAATAACCAGACATTTAACCCTGCCTATTGCCACCGCAACCGTTCTGTCACAGAACAGATGTGTGAAGGTATTGCTTTTTTTGCGCATAAATATCCCGAGATGAAATACCTTGCCTATTTTCAGGCTTATACCAATACTTACGGTTCGCTTGATGAACTGAAACGGCGCTATAATGAGGCTTTAGCCGTTGATGGCTGTGTGGGGATTGTGATTGGAACGCGCCCCGATTGTATGCCCGATGAACTGCTTGAGTATCTTGCAGAGTTGAACAAAAGCACATTTGTGTTGGTGGAGTATGGTATTGAGAGTACGAACGATGCGATGTTGAAACGCATTAACCGTGGGCACGATTATGCTTGTGCAGTTGATGCTGTGTGTCGTACTGCCGATGCGGGTATTCCTGTAGGTGCGCACATTATTCTTGGATTGCCGGGCGAGGGGCGTGAGGATTTGATGCAACAGGCCTGCGAACTGTCGCGCTTGCCGCTTACCACACTGAAATTGCATCAGTTGCAGGTGGTAAAGGGTACTCGTATGGCCGAGGAGTATGTCGCAAACCCGGGAGAGTTCCACCTCTTTGCAATGGAGGATTATATTGAGACGGTGATTGACTATATTGAGCGGCTTTCTCCGGATATTGTGCTTGAACGATTTGCTTCACAGTCGCCAAAAGAGTTGTTGATTGCCCCGGATTGGGGCGTAAAGAACCACGAGCTTGTGGATAAGGTGAAGGCGCGGATGAGGGAACGTGGAACATGGCAAGGACGGTTATATAGGAAAAGGCTTGAAATTTAAATTTCAAGCCTTTTTCGGCTCAGTCGTAAAAAGGTGTGGATGCCCCGCTTTGTTTTAAGCCTGGGGGATAGTCTATTGATTTATAGAATTGATTGTAGTTTTAACTTTTTTTGAAATTGCTTTCGCTCGCTTTGTGGGTAAATTACCCACACTTACTCGCAATTTTTAACCTTGTTCAATTGTCTTATATTCTTTCTGTAGTCTTGCCGTATGTACTTTCTGTGTGACAGAAAGTACCAAAGAACAGGGCACTTGGGAAAAATCTTCACAAGCGCCCTTTGCTCACGACGCATATTGCGAGCCCTCGGTCGGGCG
>JAFYWV010000125.1 GCA_017546505.1 Bacteroidaceae bacterium | reverse complement strand
GCGGGAGTATAATCCCATTGGAAAGTCAGATTGCCACTACCATTGGGGTCAGTCCAGTGTGCACGGGTAGTAGTCTCGTTGCCCACGCCACCATCAAAGGTGAGGCGGTAGCCCGTGGTAGGTGCCTCGGGTGTGTCGGGCACAATATCATCGTTGCTACAAGCAGCAAACGACAACATCACCAACGCACCAATTATTAGTTTGTTTATCTTCATACTGTTTATTATATATTTTTTGTCAATCGTTTAATGATTTCCCCATTGACTCGTTTTGCTTTTAGCGACCCGCTCGGGTGTGACTACTCCACACTGCGAGCGACCATTCGCTGCAAAACTCGCGATAGTGAAATTTACCTCTCTCGTTTCACTCGTTCCATAAATTTCCCCATTCTCCACGGCGTGCTGCTTTGGCAGGGGCTCCAAATTCAGAGTCGTCACTATCAGGAGCAAAACCTGTAATAGAACTTGCAAGCATTGACTCACATTCTATCTCTACAATATTCATAGAAGGTGGAGTGTAAAGTTTTTTTGTCTGTCTGTTGTTTTTCATATGTTTATGGTTAGTATGTTACTTATTTATTGCTGTGCTTTAATCTGCGGAACATACTCGTTGAAGGTGCATCCTGCAAACTTCTGGAACACCTTCTTGAATGTCTCGGGATTGGGGCAACCTATCTTGTAGCCAACCTCGTAGGATGGTATATCGGGGTTCCGGTGTATCATTCTCTTGGCATCCTCTATGCGCAGGCTGTTCAGCCATGCCGGGAAGTTCATCTTCATCCGGTTCCTTACACAGTAAGAGATGTGTATGGAGGCAATGCCTGTTTCTGCCGCAACCTCTGAAAGCTTAACTCCCGGACGATGGTAGTGCTTGTGCTTTGCCCATTCCTTGAGTGACTCCTCCACGCCGTCAATCTTCTCTTTGTATGAAGGTAAAGGCATCCTGATGAGTGGCAACTCGTTACCGGTTTCATCCATATTTTGGTCTTTGTTTATTGTTTCGGTGCCAAAAATATGTTGTTTTTTAGAAAAAATATTAATTTCGCACTAAAATCGAAGTAACGTTTTTTATATACACTTTAACGGTTTTTATTTTCAGGAGGGGGTATCCATTTGGGTATCAATATATTACAACTATGCCAAAGCCGATAAAAATTACACGCAAAAAGGGTGCTGTGCAGATGGCGAGCCGCATGAACGGGCACGAAACGGGGTTTGCGCACATTACGATGACCAAGGATGAGCATTACCGGGAGCCATCGACAAAGCATTATTATATTCTTTCGATAAAGAAGGGGGCTATCAAGCTCTGTACGCGCCTGTACCAGAACAAGGTTATTGGCGAGGGCACTATGGCGCTTGTTCCAAAGGCGGGTGTGTTTGATATGTTGGCTGTTGAGGATGCCGATGTGATTATGTTTGCATTCACCACTACCATAATACGCAGCGACAAGGAGATGCTCGAATACTTCTGCAAGCACGCATCGAAAAAGGGTTATTCGTTCAACACGCTGCCTATCTGCAAGGCGATGGATGACCTGTTGATGCTTATTCACACGCAGATACACGAACAGAAACTGAGGAACAGTGGTATATGCCATATTTGGAACAGTTACTTCTTTCACATCATGTCATCGTACTATGCAAAGGATGACATTACGGCTTTCATGCGCCCGATACTTTCGGGTGGTGCCGACTTTGAGTCGTTCATTGAGAACAATTACCTTGAGGCAAAGGGTAATGTGTCGCGACTGATTACATTGTCGGGGCTGTCGGTGGCAACCTTCAACAACAAGTTCATGGCTATATATGGTATGAAGCCTAAGAAATGGCTCGACGAGAGGATAAAGGCTACAATAATTGAGATGGCGCAGGAGCACTTAGTGACGGCAAGCCACATTGCAAATGAACTGGAACTACCGCCCCAACGGTTGAACGACCTGACAAAGCGATTCTGGAATCTCTCGCCAACAGCCGTGATACGCAGAGAGCAAAGAGCAAAGATGAAAGAGCAAAGGTGAATGCCAAAAGGCATCGACAGTGCGCGCAGTGATAGGTCGCACGTAGCACGGTGTAGTCGTGCCGTGCGGGTCACGGGAAGCGCGTGTTGTCAAAGCCACAGGCTAGCAGCAAATAGTCACAGAAAGCGTGGCAAAGTCACGCTCTGTGGATTGCGAATAGATGGTGTTGTCAAAGCGAAGTGTTTTTTAGGTTTACAAGTTATTGCCTTTGGCGAAAATAGGCTGCATTCGTTACAAGAACTTAAGCAAGCTTAGTTCTCACTCATTGGCACTATTTTTATCCTTTTGAAGAGGGTGGCAATAGAAGAAAAAATCTCTCCAGCTCTTGCGATTGCATAAAATCGTTTCAAGTTGAGGTTGAAGATTTTGATAATGAAATTTTTGTTTTGTCGGTTGAGGCACACAGCAAAGAAGAGGCAAGCACCATTGCGGAGCGTATCTGCGGAGAGTCTGAAATTTCAGTTTACAATATGTTGGTTTATTCATTTTAATATTTACGATTATGAAAGAGGTTACAACATTTTCGGCATCATTCGCAGCAGTTAGTCACACGAAGCACGGAGAAGTCGTGCCGTGTGGGGTGCGAAAAGCGAATGTTGCCAAAGCTATTAAATCAAAGCGAGTTATCACCGCAGAGAAAAGCGGTAAGGTTTGGAAAATTGGTGCCAATGAGCGCAATACAAATTTATTTGTAATTGCTCAGCGAGTGCAGCCTAATTTGGCAGTATGCAAGGTCTATGTAAAAAATCCTAACAAGACACAGAGTGCAGTATGCCACACAAAGGAAGCTATAAAGGCGTTGAGATATGCCTTTTACCTCAAGGCAAAATTTGGCCTAAACATCAATGAGAATATTTTTGACAGGTTGATGTTTGAGTATAAGAGTACAGCGGTATGTTGAATTTTGAAAACATCAAGCAAGCCGATTTGGATATTCTTTTTTCATCGGCTCACACCATACGCGAGACATTGGAGAAATACGATGAATGGCAGAATTTGGTCGGCTATAGCGACATTTACCGCGAATGTTTCAATACGGAAATGCGTGTAATGAATGAGGAGAGAAGAAGATTATTAAATCACAAATAGAAAAGCACAGCACCCGGCATCGGGTGCTGTCTTTTATGCAACCTCGTTTGCCGGCTACCTTTGACAACACTCGTTTTTCGCGACCCGCAGGGCACGACCGGAAGCCGTGCACCCTGCGACCATTCGCTACTCGTGTTGTCGAAGTTTATTCTTGCCTTTTCGTGTCTTGATTATGAAATTCTCCTGTCTTTTATTCCATTAATTCGTTGCTCTAACTTTGCCACCGACCAAACGGAACAGCCTTATGATTAAACGACAGACATTTATATCTACCAAAGTGCTTTACTCTTTGGATATACCCAAGATTGATTACACCACCGATTACGATAAGGTGTGTGTATCGCTATACAGGAACAGTGGGAATTATGACAACCTCTATTCGGGTGAGTTGTTACCATACAACGGCAAGGTGTCGCTCTATGATATGAAGCAGCTTATCGAGCAGTTTATGCTGGATAAGGGGCTTTCGTATTGTGAGTTCGGGCTTGATGTGGAGAACGAGGGAGGCGAAGAGGTGGATATTACTATATTGCAGGTGCTGTATTGTAGAGTCAAGCCGACTACGAGTGTGGGCGACTTCGTAAGGTGCAATTTCCTCACTACCGTAAAAGTAAAAGAGGTGGACTATGACCGTGTTTTTGAAGATGAATTGCTATATTATGCGGAGAAAGGGGAAGATGTTAGTCTTACTCTTACTTATGTCTATTCTACTGCTGAAGGTGAGCTGAAAACGAAAGAAATAGTATATACGGAAACAGCTGGTGTTGCCGGTATTGATAGTATCTATTTTGATTTTTACGAAGTATGGCTTGATGTTGGCGGTGAAGGTGGTGCTATCCTGCACTGCGTACAGTGCAAGGTTGGAGAAAGATGTTTCACCTACTACATACGGACAGAGGCACCCGATTTGGTTTGTAGCTTTTATAATGCGTTCAATATTCGGGAGGTGCTTGCTCTTTATGGCAAGACCTCCACGAAGATGAAAACGCAGAAGAGCGAGGCGGTATGCGGTGGCATAACGGCCTATTATGATGTAAGCAACGAGGTGCTTTATGAATTTGAGTCTGTTCGGTTGTCGCCCGAAATGATGAAGCTTGTAATGGACTTCTTGACTTCACCCGAAATTCTTTTGATATGGAACAACAGCGCACGCATGCTGATTACGGATTACACATACGAGTATGCAGATGATGACAAGGAGAAGTATATCGTAAAGTTCACTTGGAAATATGCGGACAATCGTATGACCTTTGAAAGGCCTTACGAAGTCAATTCAAGGACATTCACAAAACAATTTGACAAGACATTCAAATAACTATGGCAAAGGCAATACATATTTCGACACTCCGCAAAATGCTTCAGGCAGGCGACCCGGTGGATATTTCACTATGGAAAAGCAACGGTGAGATACTGCATTACCGCAATGCAGTTCCGCTTCGGTACGATTTCTACAAAGGCACTCGCCGTATAAAGCTGCTCGATAGCCGGGAAATACGCACCATACGCGATGTTTGTATTTTTGAGATAAATGGTATGGAGGTGTTTATGTAGAAAAAACAATTATCAAATTTGCGAATTATTCAAAAATCCTTATTATATTTGCAATAGTATTGCTAATAGAATTGTTATTACAATGAATATAGTATTTGAAGATGTTTCGTTAGAGGAACTATATGTAAGTGGCACAACAACGGACAGCCGATACCGTAAATTGGCAAAGGATGTCGTAAAGCAATATGTAAAGGTTGTGAACTATATAAGGGCTGCCCGTCGCATAGAAGACCTCTATTGTATTAAGTCGCTTCATTATGAGAAGAAAAAGGGAGACTTGAACGGTGTTGATACCGTATGGATAAACAGACAGTATCGCTTGCTGTTCAACAGTTCTCCCGACGAAGAAGGTATAGTAGTTAACGCTTTATTATTTGAAATATCGAAACATTATGAATAAGGAAAGTTTGACACCGTTTGTAGCCACTCACCCCGGAGAAATGATAAAGGATGAGTTAAAGGAGAGAAATATGACACAGAAGCAGTTGGCTGCTGAGTCTGGCATTAAGGCATCTGTCTTGAGCGAGACAATTAATGGCAAGCGTTCTGTGTCGTTGAGTGTTGCTGTTGCTATCGAGAAAGTTCTTGGCGTTCCTGCTGATGTGTTGATGAATATGCAGACACAGTATGACCTTGATACTGCCAACATTGCTACTCGTGGCAATGAAAAAGAGACTGTAGAAGTTATTATTCCTGTGCACGACCGCAACCTGCTCAAAGAGATTGCACGAAAGTTCGGTTGGGCTTGTATGCTGTAATCTAACACACTGGATTATGAGAAAGATTAACGAAGACAAATTAGCAAAACTTTCTACTACCAACAAGATGCTTGATGACAAATACGGCACTCATGGTACAGAAACTCGCAATGAATTTGACGAGCAATCTTTGGCGTGGTTTTATGGTAATATG
>JAFYWV010000124.1 GCA_017546505.1 Bacteroidaceae bacterium | reverse complement strand
TTCTTTGTTTAATAATTTATATTTTTGCATCGTTTTTGACGTTTTAGATTCAAAAGTAGTCGATACCACTTTAATACGCATTGCAACCGCAATGCGACCGAACGGTGCCGACTACGGTCGGCGCCAAATTCCCTCAGGCGATTTGCCATTGAAATGACTTGGTAGATGAGTCGGAGGATGCAGTTCATAACACGTTAACAACATTTGTATGATTACACAAAATCCAATCATTGGCCGCGCCCGCAAACGTATCGGGGGAATTTATGCGCGCACACTCTACGGAAAGAATGTGCTCCAGTCGTGTCCACCGCCGACCAAGGGACACCAGACGCAAGGACAAGTCGCAGTCTGCAGCGCCTTCGGCTTGTTGTCCAAAATGTCGAACCAGGTCACGGCATCTTTGCTAAACTTCATCTACTATGCAGCGCCAATCGGACGCAGCCGCCGTGCACAATGGTGCAAGGATTTGGGCACGGGAATGGTGAGAGATTCGCAAGGATGGATTTTTGACCCGTCTTTGATAGAAATCCTTGGCGGAAATCCAAAAGTCGCTGAAACGGCTTTTTCTTTGGTCCCGACTTCGACGCGGTTTGAGATCAGCGTTTCGAGCCTGTCGGCAGTCGGAAACGCTGACACAAACCAAGTGCCTTGCTTAATATTAGTGTGTCCATCAAAGAAAATTTGCATTGACCTTTTGCCATACACAACCTTAAGCGATGGGACATTGACCGTCGAGCCAATTTCAACAACGTTGTTAAACGAAGAATGCTTCATCTTTCCTTTGTGGCGCGTCAATATGGGAACGCATGCAAACCCAATTTGGGTGTACGGAAGTTATCAAAAAAATAGTTAAACCAACCGGGGGCGCACGTTTTGTGGCTTCCTCGCTTCGCCTCGGCCAGCCGCACAATCCAAAAAATTGAAAAGAGGGAGGTTTGTGTTTTCTGCTTCTTCCTTTGGGTGTGGTGTGCCTTCCTTCGGCGCGCTCGCTTCCCCGCCTTTCTCCCCTGGTGTCTCTGCTGGGCGTGTTGCTCGTTGGGCGGGTCCCCCTCCCCGCCCGCGCCTGCGGGGGCTGTTGTCGTCTTCGCTTTCGGGGCTCTGGCTTGGGGTTTTGGGTGCTGTTGTCGGCTGTCGTTCGTTCCGTTTGTTGTCGGTTTTTTTGCTGGTTTTCTGCGTGTTGCGCTTGCTTCTTTTTTGCGGTTGGGGCGGCTTTTTTCGGGGTTGGGGCGGCTTTTTTTGGGGTTGGCTTGGGGTGGGTGTGCCTTGTTTTTTCGTATCTTTGTCTCGTGGCTGGTTCCTGCTCCTTTGGTCCTTGCCCGTTCCCCTCGGCGCTTGCCGTTGTTCGTGTGTTCGGGTGGTCGCGCGTGTTCGGTTGGTTCGCGCTGGCGGTGTCGCGTGTCCCCGTGTCGCCTGGGCTTCGCCCGTCGGAGCGCGTCGCCGCCGCTTGTCCGCGCTTCGCTTCTTGGCTCTGCGGTCGGCTCGGCTGCTCTTGGTGGGTGGGCTGGTCGGTCGCGGCTGCTTGCGCTGCTTCGCTCGGTGTGTCGGTCGGCTCCGGTGGCGTGCCTGCGCCCGGCGTTCAGCTTTCGCTCTTTTAGCCGCTTCGCGGTTTGGCATCCCCCCCGCGGTTTTCTTGTTTGTTAGTTTTTTTTAACATTTGCCCCGCTGGCCGCTCGGATGCGGCATCCCCGCCCTCAGTTTTTTGCCGCCTTGGATGGCGGAAAAATTCGGGATGAATTGGAAAAAATATTGGTTTAAGTGGTTGATTTATAAGCTGAAATGCTTGACAAAATTTGTCTATGTCGCGGAAATCACTTATCTTTGTAGACGCTAATAACCTAAATACTACACATTATGAAAGATCTTCTAGAAAAAATCAAGTGGGATATTTCTTTGAAGAAATATTCAGTCCTGACAACAAAGTTTGAAGAAGGCCGTAATTGTGGCCTTGAAATCGCCATCCAAGTTATTGAAACGTGGGAGGAAAAGCTATGAAGTACTTCATAAACCTAACCGCCGAGGATGCGCAGCGCTTGCGTCGCATCCTTCACGACCTCCGCCAATCGTTGACCGTTGTCGAGTCGTCCATGTCTTGGCGAAATGTCGGCAGCCCGGCTCCCGAATATTCACTTGATGATATCGTCTTCATCGAAGATCTGCGCGCCCTGCTGGCCGCGCAGGTCGACGAAGACGAAACCGAAACACACTTTGCAGGCTTTTGCCGCGTTTACTAATCAAATCCCAAAAAGCCATGAAAGACAAAGTCTTTAACTACTACGTGACCTCGGCCAATTTCAACGGCAAGGGTCGCGGCTTCGCGGTCGGCTTCGACAGCCGCAAGGCCGCCTACGCCTTTGCCACGTTCGTCCTTTTCGGCTTCGCTGAGGTGATGCCATGGCACGAGTTCGAAAACCATTTCCCAAATTATAAAAAATCATGAGTAAAATAAGTCCTATTTGTCAATTTTGTCATGACATTGAAATTTTTCCATGTGATGATGTCTTTCCTTGTTGTCCGTTCGATGAACGATTTGACAAGATTGTGAGACAATCCAGCGAAATCCCCGACCTCGTTTGAGGTTGGGGATTTTTTTTTGATGCGCGCCGACCCTCCCGCGACCCTCCCGACTTTTCCGATTATCCCCCACACAACCTCCTTTTCCAATTGAACGATTTTTCCCGAGTGCGGCATCCCTGAAACTTTTTGCCGCACTTTCAAATGTTAAGAAATTTCAAAAATTTGTACTTTTGCCGAAAATATGTTAAAAATATGGCAAAAATCAAACGCATCGTTGTACACTGCACCGCGGAGCCGAGCAACGCCAAGCGTAACCGCGAATATTACCACCACTACTTCTTTGAAGTGAAGAAGTGGAAGCATTACGGCTACCACGCCATCGTTTTCCAAGATGGAACCTGGTGTGTCCTGCAAAAATGGCCCGAAGTCAAAAAGGATGGAGGCTACATCACCAACGACACCACCGCAAACGGTGCCGCAGGCTTCAACACCGATAGCATGCATATCGCCTATGTCGGTGGTCTGCTACCGCATTCCACCGTGGCTCGTGACACTCGGACACAAGAGCAAAAGAAAACGCTGTGGGCTATTATTGCCTGCTGGAAGCGTGACTATCAAGTGACCGAGGTCGTCGGTCACAATCAACTCCCCGGGGTAAAAAAGGCTTGCCCTTGCTTCGATGCCAAAACCGTCTACCGCAATGCCTGATTGGACCGAAATCATATCCGCTGCGCTTGCTGCGCTCGCTGGCGGAGGCTGGCTCGTGACAAGTCACCGACGACGCCAGGAGAAAGAGGAACACGCCACCAAGTTGGAAGCGATGCAGGCGAAAATTACCGCTTCGCTGCGTGACTCCGAGACGAAGTACACGCGCGAAGCCCTTGAAATCTATACCGACAACGTTGTAAAACCTTTACGCGATGAGCTTAAGACTATCCGTGAGAATCAAATCCGCTTCCAGGCTGCTATCAACCTGGCTCCTACTTGCCGCATCTTTCCTGATTGCGTCGTCATTCGTCGCCTGCGGCAGCCGACAAAAGATGATGACAACCACGCGGACGGAGGTCAAGACCTGGAGCGACACATCGACGCTGATACAACTTCGAAGATCTGAATTGGTCCAGCTCGAAACGCTGCGTTACCATTTTGCCGATACCGTCAAAATGGTGACGCGCACCATAGTGGTCAGGCAAAGCAGTGTCGACACCACCGCCGCGGCTTCGTCCGAGCTTCGCTCCGACCTCTCCGCGGGCTCCTCAGAAACCACCACCACAACCCCTCTTACGGTCCAAAGTAAAAAAAAGGGCTTAGCGTGGCTTTGCCCCGTCATCGTCTTTGGATGTTTAATTTTTTTTGTGATTTTTTTGTCGTGGATAAGTTGTATTAAGAAAAATTAGTATTTTCGCGGCGTTAATTCACTCATTATTCATCTTAAATCCGTAAATTCATGAAAACTCAAAACCCCTGGATGGGAAGATTCCGCGGCTCGGCTGGTAACATGACGGGCTGCAAGGTGTACGATAAGAACGTGCTCCGCGCCAAAGCATTCGAGGTCTCCAACCCGAACACCCCCGCTCAACAAACCCAACGTTCCTTCTTCAAGGACCTCTCACAACTCATCGCCACATTCAACCAGGACGAGCTCAGAACCTTGTTCCCGCAGAAACCTAAGGCCATGAGCCGCCGCAACGCCCTTGCCAAACAAATCGCTGAATACTACAATATCAGTGACGGAGTGAAAACCGTTGACGTCGGCGCCATTTCAACACTGGGTAACGCTCCAACGATGGACTTCGGTATCACTGATTTCACCATCCTCAACGACCAGATCACTATCACTCTTGACGCTTCCGTGAGTGCAAACACCAACCTCAATGACTACTACTTCATTGCTGTGATCAAAGACTCAGAAAGCGGTCAAATCGCAATGCCTGTGACCAACGCCAAGGTTAGCGTTGGCACTATTACCGTAGACGTTCCCGCTAGTTGGGGTAATTCACCTACTGTATCCGTCATTCCTTTGATTCTTGACACAAAGGCAGCAATCACTGGTTTCGGTACCGTTGGTGTGCTCAAACGTCCTGAAAAGGAATAAACCCTATCAATTTCCGTTAAGGGGTGACGGTTTCCCATCACCCCTTATTAGTTGTTAAACCCTCTAAAACAATAAGCTATGAAAACTCAAAACCCTTGGATGGGTAGAGTGAAAGGCTCGGCGGGTAACATGACCGGCTGCAAGGTCTACGACAAAAACGTGCTTCGCGCCAAAGCCTTCGAAGTATCAAATCCAAAAACTCCCGCACAGCAGGTGCAACGTTCCTTCTTCAAGTCGCTTGCGGCTATATGTGCAACTTTCAATGAAGACGAGCTCCGCTTCTTATTCCCGCAGAAACCAAAGAGCATGTCGCGTCGTAATGCGTTGTCAAAGCAACTTGCTGAAGACGTGATTTTGGTTGATGGTGAAAAAGTCCTAGACTTCGCAAGTATCGACACTTTGGGTAATGCTCCGACTATGGATTTCGGCAGCACTCAATGTGTCGTCAACGGGTCCAATGTGACAGTCACATTAGATTCAATGGTTTCTCAAAATGAGACCTACGGCGACAATATGTTTGTCGTAGCATTGGTAAACGTGACGAAAGGCTTAATCGACATACCGCTCGTTGGTGAACAAATCAAAACCCGCACGTTGGTCGCTCCGCTCCCAACTGGCTGGGAAAGCGCCGACGAAGTCAATGCCATCCCACTCATGACAGGTGAGAAAAAGAAGATTATCCTTGTTGGCACGGGTACATTAGGTGTCGTGCGTCGTCCTGCTCCAGGTCCAAGCGTTACACCTGACCCGACTCCAACAATCGTTGTAGAATGTGAAGGACTGAACGCCTGGAACACCTTCTCGTTAGATTTGAAGGGAACGGTCTATGAAGGTGCAACGCCCGACAGCATGATGCAAGGTGAGACAAGATTGTGCAGTAGTTTCAATGACCTTGGCGATGGTAGCTACTCTGGTAGCTTCTTGGCCAATGTTGACTCCGAACAAGACGCCACCTTGATAGTTGTCGTGCCTATGGTAGGTGAAAAAACAATGCAAATCAGATTCGTTGTCGTTGGCCCAACATAATCTTTTACTAAATCCATCATTTCTGAAAAGGCGCAAGCAAATGCCTGCGCCTTTTTTCAAAAAAAGATGCTATGAAATTTCAAGTGCCGTGGTTGGGAAAAGCTGCAGGTCGTTCAGCTGGCACCATATATCAAACCTATTGGGGTGCTACTTATGGACGCTCTATGCCTACTTTGTTTCATTATCCCGACACGGCAAAACAACAAGAAACACAAGGAAAGTTTTTTGATTTAATGAAGCCATGGGTGCAAATCTACAACCAACTTTCCCCGTCAATCTCAAAACAGCAACGAGTCAACAAAAATCCTTTTAATATCATGTCAGGCTTTATTTACAAAATCTTCCATCCATACACCGCTGCCAAAGTCAACAGATATCCTTCAAACTTCGGCGTTGACCGACTCAACCGTGTGCGACCTGTAATAACTGATGCGTCGATAGACTTCAAAGGTGGTGTTATTGCTCTACACTATGAAAATCAACGACCATACACAATTAACGACTTACACATTGATACCTCAAATGTGCTGCTTTTGAACATAACGAAACAATCGATGTTGTTTGTGCAAATGAAATTTGTAGCTGGCCCCAACGATGAAAAGCTAGAGAACACCAATGAATGGGGAAAAGATGATGAAATATTGTTTTACGTCGCTTTATCATGCCCTAATTGGTTGGGAAACTTCAACCTGTTCCCTCTATGCTTAAGTTAGACCTATATAGAGCGGCAGATATCGAATTGATAAGCAACGAGCCATTGTCCGTAATTCAACTTTCACTGCTTGCCAATGAAATCCGCGACAATATGGTAAGCTATCGTCCTGAGTTTGCCAACCTGATAAAACTTCATCGAAATGCAGGCTGTAGGGTTAATGAATTGTTTGAACCAGAACGATGGAATAGTAAGTCAACCTCTATGTTGCAAGTGCAACCGCAGAAACATAATGCAATGCGTCTACTGCAATATGTAGATATCGGTTACACGGATTCGCGCGATTTTGAGGCAACGCATATGGATATGTCGCGACTTCCAAAGCGTCAATATGAACGTATGTTTTCCATAATCGTTCGTGACATGAATCTTTGGCGCTTATACAAAGATGGATTTGCACGCCCATCCACACACTTTTTCCGTCATGTGAAGATAAAAGAGCTTTACAATCAAGGTCAACAAAAAGAGTTTATTGCCTCATGGATAGGAGAAAAGAAAGTCGAGAATTTAGACTACTACCTTAACTCCACCTACTTTGTTTGACGTGCTACACTGCGCCGCTTGACGCGCCGCCGCGGCGAAACGCCTATCAGTCCGGCTCGCCGCGATGCCTACCAGATGCCAGGAGCCTACCGGGGTGCTTCACTTCTGTTATGGGCCCGCAAGGCAACTCGCTGTCGGCGTCGACCTACCGGATGCCGAGAACCTACCGGGGTGCTTCACTTCTGTTATGGGCCCGCAAGGCAACTCGCTGTCGGCGTCTACCTACCGGATGCCGAGAGCCTACCGGGGTGCTTCACTTCTGTTATGGGCCCGCAAGGCAACTCGCTGTCGGCGTCGACCTACCGGAAGCCAGGAACCTGCCGGAGTGCTTCCTTAAAATTAAAAGGGCGGGCGGTGCTCTCTCTCATTTTCCCGTTGTAGGTTTGTTGTCCGGGCTTGTCTTAGGCTTCGGAGTGCTGTTTCTTTAACGGGTACGGGGCTTCGACTTCTCGTTGTTGTTTTGGGTGACATTCTCTTTAGTGGGTTGCGGCTCGGTGCTTCAATTTTCATTGGCGGGCGGTGCTGTCTAACGTTTTCTCACTGAGGTTTTGTTGTCCGGGCTTGTCTTTGGGCTCGCGGTGTTTTCCTAAAATTAAAAGGGCGGGCGGTGCGGCTTTTGTCCCTTTTGTGGTCTTGTTGTAGTCCGGGTCGGCCCTAATCTTCGCCGTTCGCTTTAACCTTAAATTTTGCCGTTTTATCGGGTCTTGGATTGAGGACTTCTCCAAAATGCATAATTTTGCGGTGCTGCTGGTGGGATAACAAGCAACGTCTATAAGCCCTTGACGACTTGCAAACTACACCAGCAGCCCGAAGAGGACCAAGATCAAGAATTGGAATATCCGTAGTGCTACGGTTATTAGCGTTGGAGAGGGGGCATCGTAAACAATGCCCCTCTCCCAAAAAGCCTAGAAATAGGCTTTTTCCGCTAAAAATTCAATACATATTATGTTAAATCACCTCTCTCGGCCTCATAAGTAAATTACAAGGGCTAGTAACTAATAACCTAATAAACTATGGAAATTGTAGGTAAAATTGTGGAGTTTACTCCAATTGAATCGGGCTCCTCGGACAAAGGGCCCTGGCAACGTCGCACGGTCGTGATTAAGACCTTAGACCAAAACCCTCAACACATTGCGTTCACCGTCATGGGCAACCGCCTTGCAGAAGTAGAAAAGCGAACTTTAAACGAAGTCGTTCGCATCCGCTTCGGCGTGTCGAGCCGCAAAGTCAACGACCGTTGGTTT
>JAFYWV010000014.1 GCA_017546505.1 Bacteroidaceae bacterium | reverse complement strand
GTCACTTTTTTAGGCTAGGCGAGATAAGACAAAATCCGCCGAGGGTTCACTTCGGACCCTCGGCGGATTTTGTCATAAGAGTTATAAAGAGATTATCTGTTAATCTTCTTTACACCGTCCTGGATGTAAATCTTGCCTGCATTAGCGCTCTGCAGACGACGACCTTGAAGGTCGTAGATTGCACCGTTTTTTACATTACCGGCAGCAACAGCCTCAATAGCAGTCTCTGTTGTGAAGTCAATATCAACAACATCGTTCTTTGCACAAGGAATTGTTGCAATGCCGTGCTCGTCAACTGTTACGCCAACCTCTGCACCATTAACGGTAATCTTTGCTTTTGCAATCTCCATTGCACCAACCTTGCAACGTACCTTTAGCTCTGCACCCGCATTGCTTGTGATTGTTGCCTTTTGGCACTTGCCATCGAGCCAGTTGAAATCTACGGTGAAGTTACCCATAGCCTTCATACCTGTCACATTACCGGTCTTCTTCCAAACTGCAGGCAATGCAGGGAGAATATTGATGTAACCGTGTGCGCTCTGCAAGAGCATCTCGGCAATACCTGAGCAAACACCGAAGTTACCGTCAATCTGGAATGGTGCGTGAGAGTCGAAGAGGTTGTAGTAGATACCACCCTGACCCTGGTCTGTACCGTATGTTGTTGAGTGCTTCAACGCGTTCTTGATGATAATGTGAGCGTGGTCACCATCCTGTGCACGAGCCCAGAGGTTAACCTTCCAACCCATTGACCAACCTGTTGCAGCATCACCACGGTGCTTGAGGGCATTCACTGCAGGTACAAAATACTCGCTCTCGGGAGTAATCTGATCCATTGGGAACAATGCCATCAAGTGTGAGATGTGACGGTGGCCTCTCTCACCTACTGAGTATGGAGAGTACTTCCACTCGCGGAGCAACAACTCGCCGCTCTTCACGCCGTTGAAAGGATTACCCCAGCCGCCATCGTATGTCTCGGTGTGCAAGCCCTTGTCAGTCTTCTCAAGATAGAGAGCGAGTTTGTCGAGCTGCGCCTGTGAAAGACCTGTATTCTCTGCACCAAGAATCTTGACTGCATCGCTCAAATTCTGGAACAGATAGCTGATCATCTGCTGTGCGTGAGCTGTACCGTCCTCCTTCTCGTTACCGTGCTGCTCGGCACTGAACTCATCGGGAGCAACGTATGTATCATCATACACTCTGCGGTCCTTAATCAAACGGTGGAACCAGAACTCAGCACAATCCCACATCACAGGGAATGCCTTCTTCAGGAACTCCTTGTCCTGTGTATAACGGTAGTGTGTCCACAAGTGACTTGTGTACCATACGTTGGCAACAAGATAGTTATCGCCCCAAGTACTCATACTATTGTAGAGTGAAGACTCTGTCAATACGCTCCAACCGTGACCGGCATTGTATCTTGTACCGACAGCCTTCCAGCCGCTACTCTGCGCACCGCGGATGATGAAGTTCACAAATGGTTTGTGGAGGTCGCTGAGGTTTGTAATCTCAGTTGGCCAGTAGTTCATCTGGATGTTGATGTTTGTGTGGATGTCAGAGTTCCAGGGAGAATCGGCACCACGGTCGTTCCATATACCCTGGAGGTTGTTTGGAGCAGCAATAGGCTTGCGATTTGAGCTGATAGCCAAGTAACGGCCATAGTGGAAATACAACTGCTCGAGGAACAGGTGGTCGTTCTGTGTGCTGTTAGCGTTAGAGTTGTTAGGATAGTATTTGTCAACCAAAGCCTTTGTGTCAACAGTTGGAGTTGTAAGGCCGAGGTCGAATGTCATACGCTTGGTGATTGCTGTGAAATCGGCAACGTGTGCAGCCTCGACAGCAGCAAAGCCCTTAGCCTGAGCAGCCTCAATCTCACCCTTCACGCGCTCGTTAACCTGAGCTGGAGTCTCTGTTGTGAAGTAGTTGTTGAGAACCTCCATATCGCCGTTGAAGTTTGTAGCACCTTTGAGGTAGAATGTTACCTCGGTAGCGTTCTTCACAGTAACACCCTTGCCGGTTGCTGTTACAGTTGCACCCTCGTCGGCAACAACGTGCAGACGTGCAGCAAAGTTAACAGAAGTCATTGCACCGGTGAACTCCGCAGTACCATTAGCATTGTATGTAACAGCACTTGCACCGATACCTGTACCCGGCTCGAGCATAAATGTAAGGTTCATCTTGTCAGCGCCCTCGCTCTTGTACTGGCCGGCAATTACCTGGTCGGGAGCAGAGCTGAAGTACTTGCGTACCTGCTTTGTACCATTGCCATTCTTGAACTCAACGCCTGCGATACCCTCCTCAATGTCGAGGTAGCGTACGTAGTCGGTCACGCCCTCGTAAACAGCATTGTCGTTGTTTGCGATGAACAAAGAACCGAAGTTCATAAATGTACGGTTACCGCTACCTGCACCTACTGTATTTGCAGGACCGCTCCAGAGAGTCTTCTCATTGAACTGGAGTTCCTCGGTGCGTACACCGCCGAACACCATACAGCCAAGCTCACCGTTACCGAGTGGCAATGCATACTCCATCCAGGGGTAGCTTACACCCGCAGCCTCGGCCGATGTTGTGTACCACAATGTATTTGGGTTCTTTGGTGAGTACGATGCAACACCCTCAATCTTTGAAATCTCGTGGATGTACTCATCGGGATAATCGGCAACATCAGCCTCGTCAAGGAAGAACTTGCTACCTGTATCACCAATGGCACCAGTGCTGTTCCAAAGAGCCAGATAACTGTCTCGGTCGTTCCAGTACTGGCTTGTTGTGCCTTTCAACTTGATGTAAGATGGCTCGCCGTTACCAAAATTCAAAGTACCGTCGAACTCAACTGTATAAGAGGTTGTAGCAGGGTCAACCATCATTGCACGCGCATTAGCCTCGTTGCCTGTCATACCAAGCACCTTTGAAAGGCCTGTAGAGTAGTTATACACCTTGTATACAGAACCGCTCTTCACAAAAGCCCACAGACCCTGATTGTCACGTGGAGTATTTTTGTTTGATAGCATCAGGTTTGCGCCACTGCAATATTCTGTATTCAAGCTTACATAACCGCCCTTGCCATTCATAATGGTGTAGAACTTTGTACCCTCATCGAAGTAGCTTACATAAACTACAGAGCCATTTACATAGGCTGTGGCAATTTTGCCCTCAACAGCATTGGCCTTGAGGTGGCTTCTCTTGAGCACAAAGTCAACAGAGAATGTATCGCCGTTCTTGTACTCTGTACCAGCAATGACAACACCTGCTGCTGCATCAGTAGTACCAAGTACTGACACCGAGAAATCAGAAGATGGAGCAACGCCCTCTTCAATGATATAGCAGTTACCCGCATCTGTTGTTGTCCAACTGTTCACTACGATACCGGCATCCATCTGACCGGGCTCCTGTGAGTTCATACCGTTACCGCCGATAGTGAGCTTCCAAGGATAGCTGCCACTCATCTTTGTGAGGCTGAGAGTAGAAGAAGCTGTTGCGGTGAAGCTACCGTTAGAGCTTACATACTTCTCGGCACCAAGGCTGTAGAGATAGTAGTTTGAACCAATCTTTTCGATACGGAACAACTGAGCAGGGTCGGCATTGTCTCTTGTTACAGAACCCACCTGTTTACCTGTGCTACTACAGATTTCGCCCGGGAGTTTGTCACTGTACAACAAGAATGCACGCGCACTACGCAATGTGTAGACTTTGTCGTTACTCAATTGCGAGAGATCAGTTACTGTCTGCGCTTGTGCGGCAAAAGCCAAACACAAGAAAGAGACAAGCATAAAGAAGATCTTTTTCATAGAGTTTGTTTTTAAAAGTTAGTATTAAGTTTTATTAATTCTCACAATAATCCACAGTACGCTTTTAGGGCGCACTCTTTCACGTAACAAAAATAGGGTGTTTTATTTATAATAACAAAGATTTATTTAAAAATATAAGTGTTAAAAACAGAAAGTGGGAACATTCAACGATAAAAATAATGACGGGAGGCCGTTTAGTAGCCACCCGTCATACAATAGTTCCGCATCAATTTCACACAAGCAAGTTACTTGCAAGCTGCTCCATTGCAGGTATATCACACTCCTTCATTCTCGAACGTATTGTCACCACAGGCTCAACAATTGCAATATTCTTCATACCCTCGAGCATTGCACGCATAACACGTCCTGCCGTTGGTGCCCACGAGCCGTTTTCGACAATAGCGACCTTGCGGTTCTGAAAATTCTTCAATTTGAGGTGATGCAGAAAATCGTGCATCGGCGGGAACACATCGGCATCGTACGAAGCAGCGCACACCACCATTTTGCTATAACGGAATGCATCCTCAACAGCCTCGGCCATATCGCAACGCGAAAGGTCGCTGACAACAACCTTTGGCGCACCCTTTTCGCGAAGAATATCGGCAAGACGATTTGCTGCGGCAGCAGTGCCGCCGTGTATAGAGGCGTATGCAACAAACACCCCCTCCGTCTCGGCCTCATATCTGCTCCAGGTATCATACAAGCCGATATAATGGGCAAGATTTTCGGTCAACACAGGGCCGTGCAACGGACAGATTATCCTTATATCCAACGTTGCTGCCTTTTTGAGCAGCGCCTGCACCTGCGCACCATATTTTCCACAGATGTTTATGTAGTAGCGTCGCGCCTCGCAATCCCAAGAACCTTCGTTGCACAAAGCACCGAACTTACCGAACGCATCGGCCGCAAAAAGCACCTTTTCACTCTGCTCATACGACACCATAACCTCGGGCCAGTGCACCATCGGAGCAACAAAGAACTGCAAAGTGTGACAGCCCAGCGACAGCGTGTCGCCCTCTTTCACAGCAATAGTGCGCCCCTCAAAATCCACTTTGTCGAAGAACTGCGGCATCATCTGCACAGCCTTTGCTGTTGCAACCACCTTAATCTGCGGATACTTTTCAAGCACCTCGTGAACAAGCGCTGCGTGGTCGGGCTCAAGATGCTGCACAACAAGATAGTCGGGAGTGCGAGCACCGAGCACAGCCTCGACATTCGCCCACCACTCTGCACCCTTGCGAGCATCCACGGTATCCATTATTGCGACCTTTTCATCGAGGATAACGTATGAATTATACGCCATTCCCTCGGGCACTACATATTGGCTCTCAAAGAGGTCGATATCGAGGTCGTCAACCCCCACATATTTGATTGACTCTGTTATTTCCATTACTCCTGAATTTTTACAAAATATTCGTACACCTATCAGAACTGCACTACCGGTGCGCTCTCAGCACCCTCCTGCGCCTCGAAATAGGGGCGCTTTTCAAAGCCGAACATTCCGGCAAGAATATTGCGTGGGAACACACGGATTGAGGTGTTGTATTTTTTTGCGGCTTCGTTGAAGTTACGGCGCTCAACACTTATGCGGTTCTCTGTACCCTCGAGCTGAGCCTGCAGTTCAAGGAAGTTGGTATTCGCTTTCAGGTCGGGGTATGCTTCCGTAACAGCAAGCAGACGACCAAGCGCAGCGCCTACCTCGCTTTGGCTCTTCTGATACTCCTGAAGCTTCTCGGGAGTCAAGTTCTCGGCATCCACTGTAACCTGTGTCGCACGCGCACGGGCTGCAACGACAGCATCAAGTGTCTCCTTTTCGTGAGCTGCATAACCCTTGACAGTGTTAACAAGATTAGGGATAAGGTCGGTACGGCGCTGGTACTGGTTCTCGACATTGCTCCAAGCAGTACTGACGGCCTCATCGGCCTTCACAAGCCCGTTATAACCCGTTACGCCCCAAATTGCAACTATTGCTATAACTACCAAAATAATAATTGTTGACTTTTTCATATTCATAATTCTTTTTATTGTTTACACTTTCTTTACTCTCAAAAACGGCTGCCTGCACCGCCGCCGCCAAATCTGCCGCCACCAAAACTGCCACCGAAGCTACCGCCACCACGGCCAAAGCCGCCTCCACCGATAATCACGCCGCCGCCCTGGCCACGCCCATTGTTATTGACGGTACTGCTACGGCGTTTAAACGTGTGCCCACAATGCTTGCAGATGTATGTGGTCTCAAGCACGGAATAGCCGTTGACATCACTTACCGTATGCGAACCAATGCTTCGGATATTATGCTTACCGCACTTGGGACAGCGGTTGAAATACCACACGATTAAGGCAAAAAACAAGATAACAGCAAAGACACACACCACAAAAAGCATTATAAAAACCATATCCACCTCATCATCGGCCGGCGGCTCCATTGTACCGTCCAATACACCACAGACAGCACGCATTCCGGCCACCATTCCAGTGTCCCAGTCACCATTGGCAAAATGCTCCACCATATATTGCTGCTGTATGCGCTTGCATATAGCATCGGGCATAATGCCCTCGAGCCCATAGCCTGTCGCAAACTGCACGCAACGCTCACCGGTGGAGAGCAGCACTACAAGGCCATTGTCACTCTCTTTACGCCCCACTCCATTCTCCTTGCCCAAACGATAGGCAAAATCAAAGCAGTCGCCGCCATCGACATTGCCAAGAACGGCCACAACAACCTGAATGCCGGTATTCTCTTCAAGAGCAAACAGCAGGCTGTCAATTGCAGCAACAGATGAAGAGGAAAGTATCCCATCCGGGTTGCTCACATAGCGGGTGCGGTCGGCAAGATGCACCATCGGCACATCCTCAACCCTGTACACCTTTGCTTCTGCTACCGACAAGGAGCAGAACAAAAACAACAGCAGGCTCAACAAAGCATATCTCATTTTCAAACAATTACATTGCATTCAACCCGTTACTGAAGCCGTTTACAATAGCCTCGCTGTCGGTCGAAATTTTCTTTATATCAACACTCTCCAATAATTTCTCAAGCTCGGCCACGCGCTTTTCATCACCATCGGCCTTTGCCTCGGAAAGCAGAATCTTATATTTCTCGAACAATTGGATACCCTGCACAAGACGCTCCCAACGGATTGAGCTCACACTGAACGGATAGATGACATAGGTGTCACCGGCCGGCCACGCAGTAAAACGAGAATCCTCCTCGGGAGTCACAGTCCAACTGTTATAAGCCCAGCGCAGATAGCCGTCAAGGTCCTTTGCAAGAGCCTCAAGAGCAATGAACGCGGCATCGGCCGGCGCCGAGAAGGTAAAGAGATTGGGATACTCGGCACTGCAACAGGTGTAATAGGTCGACACCTTGCCCTGCGCCCTGCGGGTAGCCAACAGTTCGGGGGTGTATGCCCCGTATGCAAAAATATCCAGGCAGTAGTCATAGATATCGGCCTCAATCTCGGGGTGATAGTTACCCGCCATTGAAATCTTCATTCCCGGAGCATACTCCTTTATCACCTTTATAGCCGCCTGCATCTGATGCAAATAGCGCTCGTCCATTGAGATAAATGTCTTTTCGAACCACCCTTTCTCCTTGAGGTGTGCCGAGAAGGCGCTGAGCATACCGCCCCAGAACTGTGCATAGGCCTCTTCGCCCGGAGCGCAGTTCATATATTTGTGCGAGTGGGTCGCCTGGTCATAGTAACGGAACGATAGCTTCCACGGAATCATTGAGAAACAGGTAATCTCCTTGTCGATACCGCACGACATCATAAACTCGACCCAACGGTCAAAGATTGTGAAATCGTACCACCAGGAGCCATCGGCCTTGCGCACCCACGTCACCATAGAGCCAAAGGGGTCGTATGTCTGTCCGTCCCACGGACGGTCGATTAGCGTTGCCGTGATAGCCTTTTGACCCGCCGAAGCAAGTTTGAGCATATAAGGACGCATCACCTCAAAATGTTCATTGCTCCATAGTTCAACATTATGCACGCGGGCAATGGCGTATGGGTTCTGCCACAAATCGAGGTGGAAGCGCCACTCCTTTGGAGCAGGAAGCACACGGTCCAGCACCCTGACTGCATAGGTGTATCTTCTCTTTTTACCGTCGGCACATAGTTCCACAACGCCTTTGTATATACCCGGCTTTGCATCGTGCGGCACTTGGACGGTGAGCCACAGGCCACGGCAGGCACCGGCATCGAGCACAGTCGGATTTGTACCGGTTATGCGGTCGGCAACAGGCACTTCACCGTGTGCATCTACCTCGTGACGGCCACAACCGGTGAATTTATCAGTGAGCACAGGCTGCACAAAGCCACCGACCACATTCGATGCCGGGATAACACTGCGGCCACATTTGAGGTCCTCGAAAGCATACTCCACGGTACTCTTCTTTGCACCGTTACTGACAACGAGCTGAAGATTGACACGTTCACCGCGCCACGCAACAGCATTGTTCACCGCAACATCGCCGGCTACCGCCTCACAGCCCAATGGATAGCGCACATCAACACTGCCCCAACGCCCTTTAACCTGCGCCGACGCCGAGATGCACAATGCAAATATGGCAACAGCCAATGCTACTCTTTTCATAAGCACTTTTTTTATTATTCTTTATGACCACTGAAGCTGAACACCTTGCCTGCAACATAAGGACTCAACTCGTCGGACATCCTTGCCTCAAGGAGAAGCTCATCGCCCTCCACAACTCCTGATATTGTCGCAAAACGGTAATCGGGCTGTGGCTCTTGCTCGTTGTTCGTATAAGGGTCAATATCGACAGCCGAAAAGCGCAGAACTCCATCGGCTTTCAAAGCCGGTACACCCTTTAATGCAATATCAATGCGCAACGGCATATTCTCGGCAAACTTCACATCATCGAAAAGGATATTGACTGTTGAGTCTGCGTTTTCAGTCAGTGTAATTCCGGCCTGCTCTGTAAAATCACCTACAGAGAGATTACCATAGAACACGCCATCGGCTTTTGCCGGAGAAGTGGTGTTATCCTCAACACACGACATCAACAACACGGACAAAGATAGAAACAGAATGATTTTTTTCATAATATAAAAATTTTAAAGATTTACGTGAAACGATAAGCCCAAATGCAGCGGCTTCACTTGAGCAAAGAAGTCGTTGCCTATTGAGCGGAAATAAAAAGTATTATATTTTTCGTCTAAAAGATTCTTTCCCCAAAACGATGCCCCAAAGTGCCCCTTTTCCCACACAAGCGACGCCGACAACAACCCATAAAAAGGTTGCGACAGGGTATTTTCCTCGTTCCAGTATATGTACCCCACACCGCTCCAGCCTACATTGAGCACAAAGACATTGGCAAAGCGGCGCGGCACAGGAATTCGGTAAGCGATATTTGCCGAATAGGTCTCGCGCGGAGCATACGGCAGGAACTTTCCCGAAAGATCAACATCGCCGCGATTATATTCAAGGAACTTTGCATAGGCATAACCAAAGCCAGCATCGAGCGTTACATCACCCACCGAATAACGCACCCCCAACTCCACACCGTTGCTGAAGGAACGCCCGGCATTGGACATCATACGCCCGGTGCCCATTCCTTTTGGAAAAACAGTGAGTTGTTGGTTGCGGCAATCGATGTAGAAGAGCGTTGCCGAAATATCAAGATTGCCACTCGGCAATGGCGACAGACGCGCTCCCAGTTCGTATGTCCAGTTCTCCTCGGGGCGGTAGACGGTTGACGAGGCATCGACTTTCTGGTCGTTGCCCACAAGATTACCCATCATCTTCTGTTGTAGGATATCCGAGAAAAGCTGGGTGTTGAAACCACCCGCTTTGAACCCCTTACGTGCCGATAGATAGACATTGCCCCACTCGCCGCCGTATGACATCGAGAGGCTCGGCAGCAGTTCAAGGGCATCCACAGCACTACTACCTTCAAACACCGTGTTCAACTCCTTGCTGTCGTGCAAATCCTTGTATGTACTGTAATGCACCACAGAACGGCTGTCGTATCTCATCAAGGAGTATTCATAGTCAATGCGCAGACCGGCTTTCACATCAAAGCCACCCAACGACACACCACCTTGCACAAAGGCAGCAACGCCAAAAGCCGGAATTACAAAATCATCGGCAATGACAAAATTATCCTCTTTGAACGACAATTCCCTGTCGCCCGCAAGATGATGGTAATACATATCGTTGGCATTTTTCAATATGAGATTGTCAATACCATACTGTTTGAAATGCACAGGAGCAGACATACGGTTATGTTTGAAGAAGCCGAACACGCCACCCAAAAGGTCGAATATATCCAAATCATCGGCCTTCACGACAAACTCCTGCGTCAGAGAGTGCTCACGCTGATACTGCCCCATAGAGAAATAGTCGAGCGGCAGGAAATCATTGTCAAGTTCCATACGGTCATCTACATACTGATAGCCGGTGACGGAGGAGAATGTAACATCGTTGAAATAGCGCTTGACGACAAGGCCTTCAGAGATGTTGAAGCGCTTGTAGGAACATTCGTCATTGTAAGCCACCGGGGCCACCTCGTCTGTTTCGGGATTATAGTTGCCGTATGCCCAGCCACCCTCGTTCGTATAGCCCAAAGAGAGGGTGTTGTCAACGCTCCATTCAGCCGACGGCAACCACTGGAGACGCAGGCGCAACGCGGCATTGTCCCCACCGTCGCAATTCTTGCCAAGCTCATAGTTCTTGAAAAAACCGTCGCAGTGGTTATACAGCGCACCCACAGACCATCCAAAGCCATCACCACGCTTGGCATAGTGCGATGCCTTCACATTTACGCTGTTGGCCGAGCCATACCCCAACACCAAACGTTTGCCCTGGAAATCGAGCGGAGACATAGTGTAGATATTAATTGCACCACCCGATGTGTTACGGCCGAAGAGCAGGCCCTGCGCACCACGCATCACCTGAATGCGGTCAATATCAAAAATATCAAAATCGTAGCTGTTCTTGTTCATCACCGGAACACCGTCAACATTCATTCCCACCACGGGCTGGTCAATACGTGAACCAAAGCCACGCACATACATAGACGAAGTCATACGCGAACCATAATCGGGTTGATAGAAGTTAGGAGCAAGCGCCGACAGCTCCTTGACCGATGTCAGATGACGATTCTCCAAATCCACGCGACGCAAAGAAGTCGACGAGTATGCACCGGCATCCTCATCGGTAATTTTCACCGACGACACGATATCCACCGACGGGAGCAGCGAGTCGACAGGCTCAACCGGCGACAGCAATAATGCGAATATGGAGAATAACAGGTTCAATGTTGTTCAGTAATGAGACGCAAATATACTGAATTTTCAGGAAATAACTGTCAACCAACTGTTAAAAGCATCAATAACCATAGTAGTCATCCCCGCTGTCGCTTGCAACCATCTCCATTATAAGCGGCAGAAGAACCTTCGACACCACCTTGTCGTTGAGACGATGCTCACCATCAAACCAACGGCAACGCTCCTCGCCGTACAGACCGGCCATAAGAGGATGGAAATGCACAACAGGATCTTTATCACCGAAAAGCCCCACAACAAGTTGCTTTTCGCTCTCGGTAATGCCGTCGAACTGATGTTTCTCCATCTCCTTGAAGCGCTCCACCACAGCCTTGTCTATGCGGAACTCCGTTGCCCCATCCTTGCGCTTGGATGTGTATCTGTTACGCCCCATCTTGCCAAAGAGCAGAGAACGCGACATTTCGAACGAGGGATTAACCACAATGCGGGGCACTCCCCACAACTGTTGGGTATACATTCCACCCATCGAAGTGCCTACAACAATCTCGGGGTTCTCTTCCTCAACTATTGAGCGCAACAGTTCCAATGCCTCAAAAGGGTCGACCGGCAGGTCGGGGGCAATGACACGCCAACCGGGCATACTACGGCGCAAAGTCATAACCGTGCCCGAACTGCCCGACGACGCAAAGCCGTGCACATACATCATTTTGCGCATATCATTCATTACAAAAGTTCAAAAATCATTCAAAATAAAGGGAGAGAGTTATCATCTTGCTCGTCACCTTGTCAACCGATTGCGTGAATTTCAGATAATCGGCATCGAGCAAATCCTTGCGGTCTCTGTTCAACACACTCAATGGGCTGAAAGAGAACTTCAGTTCGGGTATCAGCTTGAAGAACGGCAGATAGAAGTCGCAACCGAAACCCACCTCAATCATAAAATCAAACTTTTTCAAGAGCAGTTGCTGCTGTTTTTTTACTGTGAGGTTTACCATTGGACTGACACCGGCCGTGATATACGGACGATAGTTATTGAAGCGTTCGGCTGCAAGTTTCACGTGTACAGGAACTGCAATATATGTCGTTTTTATCGACTGTTTTGACACCTCGCCGCTCTTTTGCTCACGGAAGAAAACAACATTCTGTCCAAAGTGCATTGTGGGAATCACACGCAACGCCATATATGTGTTCAGCCTCAAATCGGCAAGCACTCCCACGCTGAACCCGGGATTATAGTTTGCAATGTCGGCAAACCACGTCTCGCCCTCCTCGGTTACAAAGCCATTGTTCGCAAATTCCATATCCTGCACGTGCATACCCACAAAAAAACCATAGTGCAGACGGCGATAATCGATATACGGTTTGTTCTGCACCTTGCGTTCCTGCGCCACCGCAAAAAGAGGCAACAACAGCAACAATATGTATGTAATGGTTCTTTTCATCTATGGTATAACGCAAAAAAGCGCAAGTTATTGCAAACAGGAAAAAGTTTGTATACCTATCGCGCTTTCACCTTTCCGTTTTCACTTTTCAGCTTGTTACGCGAATTCGCTAAGTTCGAGCCAGCGCATTGTCTTTTCGTCGATTAGGGCTATGACATCCTGTATGCGTCTTGACTTTGCAAGCAGCGCATCGTTGCCCAGTGTACCGCTGCACAACTCTTGTTCAATGACACTCTTTTCCTCTTCAAGCTCAACAATCTCAACCTCAAGTGCCTCATACTCTTTGCGTTCCTTGAACGACAGCTTGCGCTTTGTCTCGGCACGATAGCTCTGTTTGGGGGCACTCTCCTTTGCAGCCTTGGCTGCGACCTGTGCTGCTGCGGCAGCTTTCTCCTCTTCGCGCCAATCGCGCCAATCGGTGTAGTTGCCCGGGAAATCCTTTATATCACCGCCGCCATTGAAGACGAAAATATGGTCGACAACCTTGTCCATAAAGTAGCGGTCGTGGCTCACCACAATCACACACCCCTTGAAGTCACGCAGATACTCCTCAAGTATCTGCAATGTTTCAATATCAAGGTCATTGGTAGGCTCGTCAAGAACAAGGAAATTGGGGTTTGCCATCAGCACCGTGCACAGATAAAGACGGCGTTTCTCGCCACCGCTGAGCTTGTAGACATAGTTGTGCTGTTTCTCGGGGGTAAAAAGGAAGTGCTGCAGGAACTGCGATGCAGTGAGCATCTTGCCTGCCACAGGAATAACCTCGGCAATATCTTTCACCACATCAATAACCTTCATCTGCTCGTTGAACAAAAGACCATCCTGGCTATAATAGCCCCACTTCACTGTCTCGCCAACGTCTATTGCGCCACTGTCGGGTGCTACGCGCCCAAGCAGCATCTTGATGAACGTTGACTTTCCTGTGCCATTATTGCCCACAATACCCAGTTTCTCATACCGTGCAAAGGTGTAGGTAAACTCCTTTGCAATAACCTTGTCGCCGAAAGACTTTGACAAAGCATTGAGCACAAATATCTTGTTGCCTATGTATTGCGATTTTATCTCAAGCGACACCTTGCTGTCATTGCGCATAGCAGCCGCTTTCTCCTCGAGCTTGTAGAACGCATCAATGCGGTATTTTGCCTTGTGGGCACGCGCTTGGGGCTGACGGCGCATCCATTCAAGCTCAGTGCGCAACAGGTTGCGTGCACGCGCAGTCTCGGCCGCAAGGTTCTGCAGGCGCTCCTCTCGTTTTTGCAGAAAGTAACTGTAGTTACCTTTGTAGCGGTACACCTGACGGTCGTCAATCTCGACAATCTCATTGCATACATTGTCAAGAAAATAACGGTCGTGCGTCACCATCAACAGGCTTCCGCTCAGGCGTGAGAGATACTCCTCGAGCCACTCCACCATTTCAAGGTCGAGATGGTTGGTAGGCTCATCAAGAATCATCAGCTGCGGCTCGTCTATGAGCACCGATGCAAGCGCCACACGCTTCTTTTGACCGCCCGACAACTCCTTCATCGGTTGGTTGAAACGTTCAATCTTCAATTTCGACAGCACCTGCTTTGCCCTTGTTTCATAGTCCCAAGCCTCAAGGCGGTCCATCTCCTCCATCAGATGCTGCAAGGCCGTGTGGTCGCCGCCCTCAAGTGCAGCCTCGTAACGGGCTATAACACCTGCCTTTTCACCATTACGTTGCAGACAAGCCTCAATAACAGTCAACGCAGGGTCAAAATCGGGCTCTTGCTCAAGATAGCCCACTCGCACACCACCACGCAGAGTGATTTTTCCGCTATCCAAAGGCTCTTCGCCGGCTATAATCTTCAACAACGTACTCTTACCCTTTCCATTGCAGGCTATTAGCCCTATGCGTTGTCTCTCCTCGACAGTAAACGAAACGTCACTGAAAAGCACAAGGTCGCCAAAACTTTTGGAAACATTCTCTATTTGAAGGTCTATTGCCATAAAACATCTCTATTTTGCCCGCGAAGATAATAATTTATGCAGTTATGGGCAAATCACTTTGTCCATAACTGCATAACGTCAGTTTCCCTTAGCCCCCTTAAAGCTATCTTAAACACTTTTACCATCAGGCAAACTGCCCATCGGGGCAACTAAAAAGCCTTAGTTCCTTTAGCACCTTTAATTCCCTTTAAAGCCCTTTTTCAAAAGCTTTTGCCGTCAGGCAAGCGTTGCCCGTCAGGGCAACTGAAAAGCCTTTAGCTCCTTTAATTCCCTTTTTTTGAGGGAGTACCCGCAGGGGGAGGGAGTTCCAACGCTACGTGCGACCAACCTCTGCACGCATCAAAGGAGCCACTTTGTGTCTCCACTTCGTTCGTGGGGTACCTGGAACTAAACAATCAGGAGCGCCTTAAGCGCTCCT
>JAFYWV010000123.1 GCA_017546505.1 Bacteroidaceae bacterium | reverse complement strand
CGATATCAAGGTATCATTCCCTTATTAAGGCGATTGATAGCGTCGGGGATCCACCTCTTCCCATCCCGAACAGAGAAGTTAAGCCCGACAGCGCCGATGGTACTGCAAAGATTTGTGGGAGAGTAGGTCATCGCCACTTTTATGAAACGAGCTTTAGTTAACGCTAAGGCTCGTTTTTTTGTTGTAAGGGGGCTAAGGGCAACTAAGGGTAACTAAGCTGAATTGGGGGTGATTAAGGTGGCATTAGGGGGTGTTAATGTTTGGGTATTGCTGTTTAGTCGCTCTTCAGGTGGGCTGTACTGTTGCTCACGGCTAAATGCTGTTGTTAAAATTTTACTAAAGGAAAGTTGCTTATTATCAATTTTAATTATGTATATTTGTATGATTGTTAATGGATTATGGACTTCTTTTGCAGCATAAAGTCGAATTTCTATTAACTTTCAGGGGTTTGAGTATTATAAATCAATCTTTTATCTATTTATTAATTTGTGCTGCTTGGTATTGTTATTATGAAAAAAGTTAATTATTTGTGGGTTGTTGGCCTTCTGATGTTTGCTGTTGCGAATTTGTGTTCTTGCTCTGAGAAGGAGGATGAATTGAATTCTGAATTGTTTGGTCTGTGGAAGGTTGTCTCTGATGAAGGATGGGAAAAGGTGAATGGTGAGATAGAGTATTCGTGGTCTCAAACAGGTGATGAAATTGAAGATAAGTGGTTTGTTGAGTTTGGTGAGAACGGCCGTTTTAATATGTATGTTGAGTATGGAGATACATTAATGGCTGAGGAGGTTGGTGAGGTTAATTGGAAGTATAAGAATGGAAGTATATATCTTTCCAATCCTTTATTTGGGGGTGAATATAAGTGGGCTACTGTAAAGAGTCTGACTTCTTCTTTTTTGACTCTTGAAGAGCATTACACTGAGACCGAGGATGGAAATGTTTATGAGGATTGGGCTCTTTCTGTTTATGAGAAAGTTGATTAAACAGTCCTTGTTTAGATATTAGAGGTTGACTGAAGGTTTTTTTGTCGTTACAAGGCCTTTGCATCAACACTTTTTATAAAACGAGCTTTAGTTAACGCTAAGGCTCGTTTTTTTTTGCAGGGGTGATTAAGGGTAACTAAGGTGAACTTGTGTTGTTTTAGAATGGATAGCCTATTGCAAAGTGCCAGGCGAAGCCGTCTTTGAGTGGGTTGAGGTTGAAATAGCCGCTGCGGCCTGTGTTGTAGGGGGCGTGTAGGCCGAGGCCGAAGTCTATGCGTGCTACGAGTATTCCGATGTCGTATCTGATGCCGATGCCGGTGTTCAGTGCTATCTGTTCGGCAAAGGTGTTGATGTTGAACTGGCCTCCTGGGCGTTCTTTGTCTTCTTTGAGCAGCCAGATGTTTCCGGCGTCGACGAAGAGTGCACCGTGGAGGTCTGAGATTATTCTGAAACGGTATTCTACGTTCATCTCCATTTTTAGTGTACCTGTCTCGTCGAGGTAGGTGTAGCCGTTGACGTTGCTGGGACGGTAGCTGCCGGGGCCTACAGAACGTACTGTGAAGCCGCGTAGGCTATTTGAGCCACCTATGTAGAATTGTTCGCTGTATGGTGCGTATTCCGAGTTTCCGTAGCTGTGTATGGCGCCTGCCATAATGCGTGTGGCTATGTATTGGTTGTTGTCAATCTTCCATAGTTGACGCAGTTCGGCTGTGGCCTTTATGAACTGTGCGTATGGGTTGCCTAATATGTTTTTGTTTTTCTCGTCGAACTGTTTGCCGAATGCTGCAAATAGTAGTGAGGTGACGTTTCCGGCCGATGTTACACTGATGTCTAACTTGCTTTTATTGCGATGCTTGGTGTTGGCGTTGTCGTAGGTGTAGCTGTATTGCATTGCCGGTATGAACTGGTCGCGGAAACTGTTTTGTATGGCTTTGTTGGTCTCTACAATTTCGTCGAATTTGCCGGTTGTGCTGAGCAGCATATCGTATGTGAGACGGAATGGTGTGACTGTGTGTGTGGTGGTGGGGTGGCTTTGTATCTTGTATGTTGCGTCACCACCGGCCTGTATCATCCTGAAAAAGCCTGAACGGTTCATCTCGTCGGCAAATAGGCGGAAGGATGTTGTTGCCGGGAGACGAAGATGGCGTCTGTGCAGGAACGGAAAATAGAGACGTGGAAAATTGAGTGAAAGGTCGGCTCCTATCTCCCAGGAGTTGACAACTCCTGCCTTGCCTTCTATCTTATCGTCGGTTTGCCATTCGTATGAGCCCGAGAGTGTGAATTTGAGTGTTTCGCCTCCGCGGAACACATTTCTTTTTGCGAGGCTGATTTTGCTACCCGGGCCAATTTGGTTGTTGCTCTTTGAGGTGACGTTGAGTTCGAAGGTGAAGTCGTAGGGCTTGTCGAGTTGGGTGGTTATGTTAAGGTCCAACAGGTCTGTTCCTTCGCGTGGAACGAGATTGAGCCTGTAGTTGTTGAAGATGTTCATCTGGCTCAATTTGTTTAGGGCGTTCTGTTGTTTCTCTTGTGAGTATAATTCGCCTTTTCTTATCTGTATGTTGCGCAACAATGGCCCAATGCGTACCGGCGGTTTCTTGCCATAGTAAATATATTTGATATTTCGCAGTGAGAGTGTGTCGGCTTTTTGTCGTGTCTCACCGCTTGTCTCGTTGCCGCGTACACGTATGGTTATGTCGCCAATTCTGCGTGTCTCGGTGGCTTGTGTGGGCATATCGCTACCGGGTTGTATGCGTATGTCGGCATATCCCGGATTGTTGATGGTGTCGGCAAGGAAGGTGATGTATCCAGGTTGAAAATTATAGTATCCGTTATTGCGGAGCAAGGAGCTTATCCTTGTACGCTCCTCTTCCATTGCTGCTGCGTTGAACTGCTGACCGGGGTGTATGGTCCGTTTGTCCCAGGTGCTGCGTATCAGGCTGTCGGCATTTTGTGTGAAGTTGCGGTAAGATATGCTGTCGTAGTGGTAGGCTGTTCCAAGGGTGGCGGTATAGCTTACCTTTGCCTTTTTGGGGTTCTTCTCTGATGGTATTATTTCTGCTTCGACATTGCTGTTGAAGTAGCCGTAGTATTTGAGTATGTTGGTGGCGACATCGGCCAACAGGTCGGGGTTTACCTTTGATATCAGCACCGGTTCTTTTGCAAGTTTCTTGAAGAGCCATTTCCCGACTTTGCTTTGTGAGTTGTGCAGGCAGTTGTACCACCAGAGGCCAATGGGCAATGCGCGCAGGGTTGAACTGCCTGCGATGGAGCCGTTGGGGGCATAGTCGAGGGCATATCGGGCCTCTTCCATTGCTGTCTTGCCCACAGGGCCGGTTGCATTCTCTTGGGCATCGACAAACTTGACGTCTTTTATTCCTATGTATAGTCTGTCACCTTCGGGGACGTATCGTGTTGTGGAGCAGGATGCTATAAGCAGTGTTGCCAATATGTATAATGCGGCTCGTCTCATCATTGTTTTGCTCTTGTATTGTTTGTTGTTTCGGCAGGGGTGTTCTTCTCTTTTTTTCTGAAGATAAACAACTCTTTCAGTTTGTTCAGCTTGCGTTTGTAGACATATCCGATACCTGTTTCTATAATTTCGCCCTCGAGCAGCGACTGGTAGTTCTTGTCGTAGAATACCCTGATGTTTCTGTTGCCGTTTTTGTTCAGTTTCCACTCCAGTGATACATTGTTGATGAAGCTGTTGCCCCCGGCTGTCTTGTCGGGGCGGTCGCCGCTGTTTACCTCTCCGCCTATAACGATTGTTATGCGGTCGTTGAAGAAACGTTTGCTGAAACTGAATGAGTAGTTTGTGTATGTGTTGCCTGTTTCGGTGTTCAAGGCATCGTTTATGCCGATGTTAACGTCGAAATCCTTGATGGCTGTACCTGATATTTCGTTTATCTTGGCGTCGAGGAATGAGCTCAATGCACTTGCTGCTGTTATTCCTTGATTGCCGCCAAGATATGTTCCGGTGATAATCATTGCAACGGCATAGCGGCTGAGTGTCTCGCGGTCGAGCTCATTCAGTTGATTTTGTATGACACTGTTCTCGGGTGATGTTATTATAAAGTCTACGTTCAGGTCATTTATTGTGTTTTGTACAACCACTCCGGCGTTGAATACCACTTGTTGTATGTTATTTTCCTCCAGTTCTACAGGGGCTGTAATCTTTTCCATTGCGGTGATGTCTATGGTTGGGTTGAAGAGGTCTCCTGCCCAAGTGAGACGGCCGCCTTCCTGTATGTAGAAGGTCTTTAGTGGAATGATGGGCAGCCTTAGCTTTACTTCACCACTGTTGAACTGGTATATTCCTGTAACGCTGATACCGTTGATGTTGTCGTATGTGGCGTTGAGGTTTCCGTCGCCCACAATGCTGACGTAGCTATCGCGCGAACTGTCAAAATCAATTGACATTTTTGCTCCTTGCTGAATGATTACGTTCAGGTTTGCCTTGATGTTGCCCAGGTCTATCTTTGGCTGTTCCTGCTGAATGGCAGTTGTGTCGTTGAAGTTGACGAACTCAACAAGCCCGTCCATATCTTTGCTGCTGGTGAAGCCTGTTTCGGGTAAGATATATGCAAAATTGCTGCTGTTCAACAAAGTGAGAGTGCCCATCATTGCAATGTTGTCAGGTGTGCCCCGGAGTGCGCTGCGAAGGTCGACATATATCTTGCCGTAGACCATTTTCCCGGGTTCCTGGCGTGTGTTGAGTATCTCGTAGTTCGATGCGTTCAGACGCAGGTTCAGCTTGGGGTTGAGCAGGTTGTTTATGTCAACCTTGCCATCAATCACAAACGGTGTGTTGACCTTGTCATATATGTGGTACTTCTGCAGATTGATGTTGTTGTTCTCAATCATTATCATATCCTCGGCAAAGTGTAGCATTGCACCCAGCATCGGGCTATATACGTAGGTTGAGTCGAAGTTAAGATAACCGTAGCTCTTCATATTGTCGAGTGTTCCGTTGAACTCTATCTTGCTGTTCAGATAACCGTCTATCAATACACCCTCCTTGTCAATGAAGGCTTGTGTGATGTCCAGTGGCAGACGGGTGAGTGAAATGTTACCGTTGAAGTGTCCTCGCCGGTAATCGCTTTTTACGTGTGCTATTTCAGCATCGTTGTGGAAAATCTTGCATTTGATGTCGTGCAGGTCGTCTCTCTTGGGTGAGTACGAGAATTCAACTCTCTCATCTCCTATGCTGTTCCCGTCGTATGTGAGCTTGTCGACATTCGCGTCGCAAGTGAAGGTGAACCCTTTTCTTCTTTGTTTGTAGTTCAGTTTGGCAAACAGGTTACCGCCTATCTCCGGTAGTCCGGGCAGTGCATTTGTGAGTTCGTCAAGGTGTATTTCGAAAAGTTCCAGGTTGATGTCGTATTTCGACCTGCTGTCGGGGGTGGTGTAAAGGTGGAAACCGCTGTTGTTGTCACCGGTGAAAGTGACATCGGCTTCAACCGACATTGCTTTGCCAATGTTTATGTAGTTGTCGTTGTTGAACGAAAAGGGTGCACCGAATATCAGAGCCTCGGGGTGCAGGCGTATGTTCATATTGCCCGGGCTCAGGCAAGCTGTCAGCCCGGCTTTGCTGTCTGTCTTCCTGATGTTGTCGCGCAAGAGGAGATTGGTTGTTATGGTGTCGCACTTTATGCTGCCATAGAGCAGTGCGTTGAGGTTGTTGTTGTCGTTGAGTGATGCAATGGTCAGGTCATTGGCTCCCACTATGTAGTCGAGTTTCTCGCCGTTCTGTCGTGTTGCAAACCTGATGCTGTCGAGCTTGATGTCGCCCTTGCTGAATTTGCTCACATCGCCTTTGATGTTGAGTCCCTTGCTGTGTGAGATGTCGGCCTCCACCGTAATCTCTTTGGTATTGATGCCTGTGAAGGCGAGGAAGTTGTGCATAATGTTCTTCTCGCCACAATTGAGGTTCAGTGATATGCGTGGCAGTATCGCTTCGTAGTCGTGGAGGTGATACAATGAACTCTTGCCACTTATCATATTGTTGTTCATCGTGGCAATTTCATCAATTACGGCAAACAACTTTTTGTAGCCACAATCCATCTCACCATCTATATTGAGGTCGCCGTTATGCACCTTGATGCTTGTCTGCTTGGGGGTTGTACTGAAGTCGAAGGATAGGCTCTCCGGGGTAAAACGGTTTTGCTTTGTCACTATGTTTATATCATTCCCGGCAATCCTGAGGCTGTGGCTCTCCTTGAAGTCTGTTGTTGCGGCGATGTCAATGCTTGTCGATGTCTTCAGCATTGAATCTACAACTCCTATCTCCTTGAAATCGGCATTTGTCAGTTCTATTGTTGTGCGGTTCTCTATGCCGGTGGGTGCAAGTTTTGTTGTGGCGTCAATGCCAAAGAGCAGGTTTTTGTCGTGCCCTTCAACTTCTATCAATGAAGTGCAGTTGTCCTGCGCTGCAAACGCATCTATGGCGTGCAACCTGTATCCGGCATAGTACAGCGTGTCTACATTGGCATTGACGTTGTATTGTGTGAGGTTGTTGAAGATGTCAAAGCCACAGCCTTCTGCGTTTAGCTCCATTGTCAGGTTGTGTAGCGGAATGTCCGGCATAATCTCTGCCAGGGCAAGGCCATCAACCTTTATTTGTGCACTGTATGTTGTGTCTGCGATATTGTAATGTCCTGTGGCTTTTATCTCTCCACCTGTACAATGCAGTGCAATGTCTGCGTCAATCTTCCCGTTGTCGTAGATGAGATTGCCATCAGCGCTTGCTCTTCCATCAATGCTGTCGTTGCTGCTGCCGATGAACTTTTTTATGTCATCGACTGTGCTGTCAAAGGCAATATGTCCCTTTGCTCCTGTTCCCTTCAGTACATCCTCTATGCGGCCGGTCGCATTTATTGCGCCTACTGCGGGAAAACCAATGGTCATTGTGTCAATGTCCATTATCTGTATGTTGCCGCTCAGTGCAACCTCGGCACTCAGCAACTCCTCGTCAAAGTAGTGCAGATTGTCATATAGTTGCGGGGTAATGAGTCTTGCAAGGTCCGGTTTCTTTATCTCGGCAAAGAGTTTTGCAGTCAGTTTTCCGTTGCCGGGTGTTGATAACGCTTTCTGTGGGATTATGCTCTGTCCATATATGCGTGAGCCGTTGCGGCTGTTTATCTCCAGCGTGTGTAGCTGCAGGGTGTCTTTGTCGCCGGTGAAGTGTGCTGCCGCGTCTGTTATGGCAATGCCTCCGGGCTGCTCCATCGAGAATCTTATATTTGCACTGATGTCGTTGCCGGCATAAAGCATATTATGGGCGCTGATGTTTATATTCTCGAGCCTTATGTGGTCGAGTGGTGCTTCCTCTGGTGTATTCTCACCTCTGTCATATTCCACATTGCTGTTTCTCAATGCAAAATTCTTTACGGCAAAACTTGTTTCAGGGATGTTGATGCTTCCTTTGTTAAGGCGCATCTTGCCTATATACACTCCTGCGCTAAGCGTGTCGCCTGGCATTGAGAATTTGATGCTGCTGTTCTTTATGCGGCCTTTGTGCAGGTTGATAATCCATTCAAGCGGGTCACTCTCCTCATCGGCAGTAGTGTCCGATAGGACAATGTTCAGGTCGGTGTCGGCAAGGTACAGTTGTCTGATGTCGGCAACAGCCTCGGCTATATCAGCATCCCTGGCAACCAGTCTCAAAAAACCGACCTTTCCGTCTACTGTAAAGTCTGATGATATGTCGCGTGTGTTGACGTCAAGTTCCTCCAATGATACGTAGTTTATCTCAACCTTGCCTGTGAACAGTGGTATTAGCGAGATATTAGCGTTAAAATCCTTACCTTTGAAGTAGACGCTGTCGTCTTTCGACATTCTGTAATCTGTAGCCTTCAATTTGAGAGGAAAAGATAGGCTTATCGAACCTATTTCTATATCGTATCCGCTACGGGCTGCAATCTCCTTGCAGGCCTTTTCAACTGCTGAACGTTGTATTGATGGCACATACAGCAGGGTTATGATGAAGGCTGCAATGGCAATTGGTGTGCCAATGATTATGAGCAATATCCTGAGCAGTATCTGTTTCCAACTTCTTTTTTTCATTCTCAAATTATGTGCAGCAGCGTTACAAATGTTGTTTTTGCAAAAATAACCAAAAACGGTCGCATTTTACACATTTTCAACTATTACTTTGCTGCTTTTTTGCTTTTGTGGTGAGGGTTATATTGCTTTTAACAACTTTGTATCCCTAACTTTTCTTCATAAAAGCTTTTTTTCTTGAAAAAATCCCTAAATTTGTACTACGGAACGGCTCGTGCCGCACGGAAATAATACAACAATTATGAAAAGATTAATATTTGCACTTTCAGTGGTGGCTTGTCTTTTTGCTTGTGACGATGGTGCTGTCAAGCAGAAGAGCACACAGAAGAGTGGTTTTGAGGTAAAGGATTTGAACACCGATTGCCCCGACTGCGACCAGTATGTGCTTATGTCCACCTCACGTGGCGATGTGAAGATAAAACTATACCGCGAGACACCGCTTCATCGCAAGAACTTCATAAATCTTGTTATGAATGGCTATTACGACGGACAGATTTTTTATAGGGTTGTTCCCGGCTCAATGATACAGGCCGGCGACTACACCTCGATAAAAAATCCCAACAAACGTGATATTGGCGTGAACGACGTGGATTACACCATCCCATCCGAGATTGACCCGGCAAAGCGTTGCCACAAACGCGGCGCTCTTGCGGCAGCAAGCTACAACAGGGGTGAGTACTCGTCGGGTTCGCACTTTTATATAGTCTCCAACAAAAAGGTCAAGGAGAGCGAGGTTGATGCAGCCGAGCGTGCATACACCAAAGAACTTGTGAATATTAAATTCCGCGAGTTACAGAAACCGCACGCAAAGGAACTGACAAAGTTGCGTGCGCTTGGCGAGGAGGATAACCGCAAAAAAGAGGAGTTCAATGCCAAGGTCAACGAACTGCTTGCCGAGGCACGCAAACAGATGAAAGGCAAGGATTTCCACTATACTAAAGCGCAGCGGAACGCTTTTTTGAAAGAGGGCGGAATGCCGGCTCTCGACCCTCATTACACCGTCTTTGGCGAGGTCGTTGAGGGAATGGATATAGTCGATGCCATTTCGTGGGTCAGTGTCTATGAAGGCCGTCCGCGCGAGAATGTGTTCATAAAGAAAATAACAGTAATAGATGAAGCTCAATAAAGCAACCCTTCCAAACGGGTTACGCGTGCTGCACGTCCCGGTCGACGACTCGCAGATGGTTTATGTAAACCTTCTCTATGGTGTCGGGGCTCGTAATGAGAGCTACGAACATACAGGCCTGGCTCACCTTCTGGAGCACCTGATGTTCGAGGGTACAAAGGCCGTTCCTTCGTTCGACGAGCCGCTCGAGAGTGCCGGTGGTGAGAACAATGCCTACACCAACAACGATGTTACCAACTATTACATCTCTCTGCCCAAACAGAATGCCGAGCTCGCCTTCTGGATGGAGAGTGACAGAATGTGTAATATAACCTTTGAAAAAAGCAAGGTCGATGTGCAGCGTCAGGTCGTTATGGAGGAGTTCAAGCAGACAATGCTCAACAAGCCCTATGGCGATGCCAGTATGCTTTTGCGTGCTATGGCATTCAAGAAACACCCCTATCGTTGGTCAACTATCGGGCGCAAACTCTCGCATATTGCCGATGTGCCGGTCTCTGTCATACGCAAATTCTACAAGACACATTATGCCCCCGACAATGCGGTGCTTGCCGTTGTGGGCAATATCTCATTTGAACAGGTAATGGAGTGGAGCAACAAGTGGTTCGGAGCCATTCCGGCCAAAGGCTTTGTGAAACCGGTGCTTCCTGTCGAGCCACGCCAGACAAGGCAACGCCGCAAGGTCGTCTACCGCAATGTCCCTGAGAATGCCCTATATATGGGTTTTCATATGGGCAGCAGGCTCGATGCCGATTACTATCCCTGTGACGTAATCTCCGACGTCCTTTCAAATGGTTACTCGGGTCGTCTGCTTTTGCGTCTTGTGAGGGAGCAGAAACTCTTTTCCAAGATTGATGCTTTCATATCGGGGAGTGAGGATGCCGGAATGTTCTGGATATATTCGCGTGTGGCACACGGGGTGCGCATAGAGGACGCCGAGGCTGCCTTGTGGCGCGAACTCGACGCGCTGAAAGAGGAACTTGTCCCCGAGGATGAACTTGAAAAGGTGCGTAACCGCTTTGAGTCGGAGTATACGTTCAGGAACATCAGTGGCGAGAATTTGAGCAACAACATAGCTCTTGCCTGTTTGCGTGGTGATCTCGACTCTCACCTATGTGAGCCCGAGCGTTATCGTGCTGTCACGGCTACGCAGGTAAAGGCCGCAGCAAAGGAACTTTTCCGCCGTGGAAACAGCTCAGTGCTGTACTATCTTAAAAAAGTGAAAGGTGAAGGGTGAAAGCTCGTGCAAGCGAATGGGCGGAAATTTAATTACGCACGCAATGAGCGAAGCCGAGGTTCAAGCAAATGAAGTGTGATTAAAGGTGAATGTTTCTATGATGCAAAAGATTTTATAGTCAAAGTGAAATATACAAAAACAATCCTGCCTTTTTAAGTGGACAGGATTGTTTTTGTATTATGTTATGCGAATCACTTTTCAAAGCTCTGCCACAGTCTGTCGTCGGGCAGTGGAGCTGTTATTGCAATGTGTTCTTTCGATACTGGGTGTGTAAATTCAATGTATCGTGCGTGTAGCGAGATGCTGCCGTCGGGGTTCGAGCGTTGTGCTCCATATTTCAGGTCTCCCTTTATGGGGCAGCCTATCGATGAAAGCTGGCAACGTATCTGGTGGTGGCGGCCTGTCTTCAATTCCACTTCAATCAGATTGTAGTTCTGTGATGCTGCAGCAAGCCTGTAATGCAGGATAGCACGTTTTGAACCTTTAACCTCCTTGGGATAGGAGAAACTCTTGTTCATCTTTTCGTTGCGCAATATCCAACTCTCCAGCTCGGCCTCGGCAGGCTTGGGAATGCCCTTTGTCAATGCCCAATAAATTTTCTTTACACTTCCTTCGCTGAACATCCTGTTAAGTCTCTCAAGGGCCTTGCTTGTCTTTGCAAACACCACAATACCGCTCACCGGGCGGTCGAGCCTATGTGGTAACCCAATGAACACATTGCCTGGTTTTGCATATTTCTCCTTTATATATGCCTTCATAGTGTCGCACAACGACTCATCGCCGGTCTTGTCTCCTTGCACAATCTCGCCGGCAGCCTTGTTGATGACAATAATATGGTTGTCTTCGTAAAGTACTTTCATTGCTTGTCAGATGTTTTCTGTTGTTTTGTGTCCCAGAGCATTCAGTATCACTCGCTCGGTGAAATGGTGTACGAATTTCTCGTCGTTATTGCGGTTTATTATGCCATTGATGAATGGTATTTCAATGCCTTTCAGGCAAAAGTGCAGAAAACGTGCTGCAAGGTCAGGGCTCTCGCTGTTGAATATTCCTTTTTGATTACCTTCGGAAATTATGTGTCTGAACAGCGCAATCTCCTTTGAATCAAAACTCTTGCGTATGTGTTCTACAATCAGTATGTAGTCCGAGTGTAGGCAACCGTTGCGACGTACAATGCTGCGTGTCAATTGCAGGCGTGTAAAAATCAGCTTTATTATCTTTTTGTCGGCAGGGAGGTTTGAGATTGCCACCTTGGTCACAGCTGCTGAAATCTTTTTAACCTCCATCTCTATGCTTGCCTCCAATAGCTCCTCCTTGCTTTGGAAGTAGGTGTACACAGTTCTGCGGCTTTTGTTGGCGGCAATTGCAATGTCGTTCATTGTAATGTTGCCGATGCCCTGTTTTGAAAAAAGTTTTCTTGCAACCTTAATGAGCTGTTCTCTTGTATCTATGGTGGACATATATATAGGTTATTTTCTGCAAAATTACACATTTGTGCAATTTTGTGCAAAAATATAAGCTGTAATTTGTCCTGAAAAAACAAAACCTTGTTCCTATTTGCTGTTTTTTTTGATGCACCGGTGATTTTTTTCTTCAAAAATTTTGCAGATATAGAAAAAAACTCTAACTTTGCACAAGTTTTAAGAACAGCATCGCGGGGTGGAGCAGTGGTAGCTCGTTGGGCTCATAACCCAAAGGTCGGAGGTTCGATTCCTTCTCCCGCTACTTTTAAGGAGAGCAATTTTGCTCTCCTTTTTTTGTTTCAGGTTTTGCAACTCGTCGGTCTGGGCTCACCTGCAAAAGTTGAGGGATTTCAAGATTACGCATACAATTTTGTCAATCTGAAAAGGAAAAATCTTTATCTTTTACGCCTCTGAATTGCGCCCTGAAAGCCTTTATTTTTGCATTGAACGACTCGGCAGATGCATTGGTGGATCTGTCCTCAAATTAGTTTACAATAGTATCATTGTGATTCTCGAAGATCTCGATTACCTTATTGGGGCTGTTTGTCTTCTTTATCATCTGCGACTGATGGTGTTGTCCGGGTTTATACGCAAGAAATAGGGTTTTCAAAGCTCGCTTGTTAAGTTGTTTTATTTTTTTTGTGGTTCTGTGGACAAAAAGTCTATAATTTAACGCTTTATTCCTGTAAAAAAATCACTTTTTTACGCATTGAACACCTCTTTTTACGCATTGCACCATTGCTTTTGTGTGTTTGGCATATTTTTACCGACCAACAAAAGAAAGTAATGATAGACGAGCGGCTGTTTTATTTCATACACGGTTTGGTGACAATGTTTTTTCTGTTTGCCGGTTGCCAACGCCTATATTGTCGTGACACATCGCGCCTGAAGCGTTTGTGTGGTCGCATTCTTTTGTATTGGGCTTTTTTGGAACTGAAGGACCTGCTTTTCTATGACAATTTACTTGTCCGTAATGATTTTTTTGCAAATCTGCTTGTTTTGTTCGATATGACGGCAGTGCCGTTCTGTGTATGCTTTGTTTTGGAAATCATAGATGCAGGGTGGTGCACTGTACGTAAGGCCATTCTTATGCAGTTGCCATTTGTCTCTGCTGTTGTCTTGTATATATTCTTTGACTCCGAATTGATATTTAATGCACTGTTCATCTATACGGCTCTCTTCGCTTTTGTAATGATGGTTTATGCGCATTATATGATACGGAAGCACCATCGTTTGGTAAAGGACAACTTTTCAAATTCCGACAATGCCAGTGTCGATTGGCTCTATGGTGTAGCTGTGATGTTGATTATCTGTCTGGTGTTCTGGACATTCTCCTGCTATTTTACCTCTTGGGTTGTCGATGGTTGCTATCAGTTGGCATTGCTTGTATTGTGGCTTGTTACAATCTATTTTGTCGACCGCCAAAAGGTTCTCAAAGTGCATCCTGTTGTTGCGATAAAGGGTGCAGACAGCGTAGAGCTGTTGCTTGGTGCAAAGCTCGAGCAGTTGATGAACGAGGATGAGGTGTGGAAAAATCCCCAACTCTCATTGGTTGACCTTGCTGCACTTGTCGGGACAAACCGCACCTATCTATCGAACTATCTCAACAATACATTGCAAACAACTTTTTATGACTACATAAACGGATACCGCATTGATGCTGTGTTGCGTCTGTTACACAGACCGGACTCAGCATTTACAATGGCAGAAATTGCCGAGAAATGCGGTTTTAACTCAATCTCTACATTCCGTCGAGTATTCCATCGTGTTAAAGGCTGCTCCTTTGCCGAGTATAAGAAGAACATCACGGGTGAGTGATGCTGCAGGTGAAATTGCATCTTGTAATGGACGTGCAATTTTAATTTCGGGGCAGGAGTTGGTTTTTCTAAATCAGCTCCTGTATTTTCTTTTCTGCAACTTTTGTAAAAAAACGCCGTTATAAATTCTTTGTTCCGATATTTAATTTATATCTTCGCATATCTCAATGTCCGAACCAACAGGTGGCAGTGAGTGTTTTTGGATTAAGGATTTTAATACATAAAGTAATGAAGACACGTATTGAACACGATTCTTTAGGTGAGATACAGGTTCCCGCCGATGCTTATTATGGTGTGCAGACCTTGCGTGCAATGGTCAATTTCAAGGATATTTCCGGAATTACCATCAGTGACCACCCCTATTATGTGAAGGCGCTTGCGATGGTCAAGTGGGCAGCCGCACACGCCAATATGTCGCTGGGCACTCTTGATGAAGAGATTGGCAAGGCTATCAAAAAAGCCTGCGAGGAGATTATGGAAGGCGCTCTTGTCGACCAGTTCCCGGTCGACCTTATGCAGGGTGGTGCAGGAACATCAACAAATATGAATATTAACGAAGTTGTGGCCAACCGTGCACTTGAACTTCTCGGGCACAAGAAAGGCGAGTATCAATATTGTCACCCCAATGACCACGTCAATCTCTCCCAGTCAACAAATGACGCCTATCCGACATCGTTCAAACTCTGTTTCATACTGCATAACGAGGATTTGGTGCGTGAGCTCCAACGTCTGATAGCATCATTCCGCGCCAAAGGCAAGGAGTTTAATAATATTATCAAGATGGGGCGCACTCAATTACAGGATGCAGTTCCAATGACATTGGGGCAGGAGTTTGAAGCCTTTGCAGCTACTCTCGACGAGGAGGTGAGCCGTCTGAATGAAATGGCACGTCTGTTCCTCGAAGTCAATATGGGTGCAACGGCTATAGGTACAGGAATAAATACCGAACCTGGCTATGCTCAGGCCTGTGTAGATGCTCTGCGTGCAATTTCAGGTAAACAGTTTGTCCTTGCCGGCAACCTTGTCGAGGCTACCCCCGATACCGGCTCAACGGTAATGTATTCATCGGCTTTGAAGCGTCTGGCTGTCAAGTTGTCCAAGATATGTAACGACCTGCGCCTGCTTTCAAGCGGTCCACGTTGCGGTCTCAACGAGATAAATCTACCGCCAATGCAGCCGGGTTCAAGTATTATGCCGGGCAAGGTGAATCCCGTAATCCCCGAGGTTGTCAACCAAATCTGTTTCCGTGTCATCGGTAACGACCTTACCGTGACTTTTGCGGCCGAGGCCGGACAGTTGCAGTTGAATGTTATGGAGCCTGTAATCGTTCATTCTATAATATCTTCAATCAGAATGTTGTTGCGTGGTATGACACGCCTGCGTGTACTCTGTGTCGATGGTATCACAGCCAACGAAGGCCACTGCAAGGAGCTTGTTATGGGCAGCATCGGTATTGTGACAGCGCTTAACCCTGTTCTTGGATACGAGAATAGTGCCAAGATTGCAAAGCGCGCCCTCAAGGAAAACCGCAGTGTCTACGACCTTGTTCTCGAAGAGAATATGCTCTCAAAGGCCGAACTTGACGACTTGCTGCGCCCCGAGAATATGATTGCACCTCACAAGATGCCGCATAAGAAATATTGATATCAAAAATAAAAACCAGGCAATTGCCTGGTTTTTATTTTTGATATCAATGAAGTGCTGTGTCTTACTTCTTCTTCTTGTCGTTGTTGTTGCTGTATTTTGCATTCAAGCCGTCTACAACCTCTTTTGTAATGTCCAAAGCCTCGTTTGCATAGAGCATATTGCCGCCCATCTTTGTCAGGATAAAGTCGAATTTTGCGTCTTTGTTATACTCCTGAATGTAGTTGAGAATGCTCTGTGTCACTTCGTTAGACTTTGCGAGGCTCTCCTTTTCAAACTCGGCAAACATTGCCTGTCCGCGTTGCAGGAGCTCCTGGTCTTTCTTCATAATCTTGTCATACTCGGCCTGTGCGCGCTCCTGTGTCGCAAAAACATTGTTCTGTACCTTCTGTTCAAACGCTGCAGCCTCCTCCTGTATGCTCTTTCTCTCCTTCTCGATGATGTTGTTGATGCTCATCTCTTTGCGTATGAGCTCTTTCTGTACCTCCTGTGCAAAGTCAAAGTTCAGCAACAGAGAGTCGTACTCAACGTATGCAATTCGGATGTTGCACACCGGGGTTGACGCTGTGTTTTCTATGTGCGCAGTGCTTGTCTCTACTGCAGCCTGTGTTTCGGGAGCAGGTGCAGATGCAGTCTCGCTGTTCTTTGGTGCACATTGGATGAAAAACAGTTGTATGAAAGCCAATACGGCCAACATTGTGATTTTTTTTGTGGTTCTCATAGTCTATAATACTGTATAGTTTTATTTTTTAATCTCTTCTACTGCCATTGGGTTCGCCTTGCGTGCATCCCTGTCTTGCGACTGTACACACTTTATACCCCTCTTCCGCATTGCCTTGCTGCCTCCCACGTGTGTGTTGGGGAAACGTCCATTCTTTTTGATAATTACTTTTATCGCAAGCAATGCAACGCAAATTGCAATAATTAACAGTGTAAATAGTAAAGTTCTGAACATTTCAATTAACTTTGTAATGTCTTAGTCGAACGGTTATTTTATTAGCGATACAAAGATAGTGCTTTTTATTCTCTTACAAGGCTGTGAATAACCAAAAAAAGTGAAAAAAAGCACTACAAAAAGGAAAATTAACAATATTTTGCTAACAGTGTTGTTTGTTTAACAGTTTTAAACATTTTATATATGGAGAACAATAAGTTACAGCCCGAGGCGCTTTTCGGGTATTTTTTGAAGATATGTGAAATTCCGCACGGCTCAAAGAATGAGGCACAGATTTCGGCCTATCTGCAGAATTTTGGCAAGGAACTTGGTTATGAAACCATTGCCGACAATGTAGGTAATGTGTTGATAAAGAAACCCGCCTCTCCGGGCTATGAGGATAAGAAGACCATCATACTGCAAAGTCATTTGGATATGGTATGTGACAAACGCCCCGATGTGGAACACGACTTTACCAAAGACCCCATCACCACTTGGGTCGACGGTGAGTGGCTCAAGGCTCAGGGAACAACTCTGGGTGCCGACAATGGCATTGGTGTGGCAGCTGCTATGGCTGTGCTTGCCGACAAGTCGTTGAAGCACGGCCCTGTAAATTGTCTGTTTACCATTGACGAGGAGACCGGCCTCACCGGTGCCGAGGCTCTCTCGCCCGAACTTCTGCAAGGCGACATCCTTGTAAACCTCGACTCCGAAGACGAGGGCGAGATGTTCATTGGCTGTGCCGGTGGAGTGTGCAACTATGCCGAGTTCAAGCACGAGTGGATAGATGTCGACAGCAACCTCTTCTTTATGAAGGTGGATATCAATGCCCTCACAGGTGGTCACTCTGGCGATGACATTAACAAGGGACGTGCAAATGCCAACAAACTTCTTTGTCGTTTCTTGGCACGTGTGGCCGATAAATATGAGTTCTATCTTTGCGACATAAGCGGCGGCAGTCTGCACAACGCCATTCCACGCGACGCTTCGGCGGTCTTTGCCGTTCCTTCGGCCTGCAAAGAGAGCGTCCGAGTCGATTTCAACCTTTTTGCAGCCGAGGTGCAGGATGAATACAGTGTCACCGAGCCTGCAATGCGCTTCACTTTGCAGAGCACAGACCCTGTAGCTCGTGCCATTGCTCCGGCCACAGCCGGCAATCTGCTGCGTGCAGTGTGTGCAGTGTTCAACGGTGTCTTTGCAATGAGTCAGGATGTCCCCGGCCTGGTCGAGACATCAAGCAACCTTGCCTCTATCAAGCGTACGGCTGATGATACCCTTCTCATAACCACCAGCCAACGCAGTTCCATCGAGTCGGCACGCGATTTTGTCTCGTACTCAGTGCGTGCAGCCTTTGAACTTGCCGGTGCAAAAGTCACCACAAAGGGACAGTATCCCGGATGGAAGCCCAATATGAAGTCCGAGATTTTAAAAGTCGCTTGCGATACCTACAGGCAACTCTTTGGCGATGAGGCTAAAATCAAAGCCATCCACGCCGGTCTTGAGTGTGGTCTGTTCCTTGAGAAAGCACCCCACCTTGATATGATTTCGTTTGGCCCTACAATGCGCGGTGTGCACTCGCCCGATGAGCGTCTGCACATTGCATCGACCGGGCGCTGGTGGCGTCATTTGCTGCTGTTGCTCGAGAATGCTCCGGCAAAGTAATACAATAAAAAAGTTGTTTCGTCGTTGATAGAAGTAATGAATGTCTAACCCCCGTTTCTCTTTAATGAAATCCCAAAGACGAACAGGTTATTACAAAAAACGATGATGAAGATACTGACACTGTTATACATTGCTCTGCTATCGATACTCCTCGGCGCTTGCGTCGAGGATTTCGAATACTCCTCGGACCCCTCGCTGCAATTGGAGTTTTCGTGCGACACGGTCTCTTTCGACACACTTTTCTCCGAGGTGATGTCGCCCACGGCAAAATTCCTTGTGCATAATCGTAGTAGCAAGTCGTTGCGTATCAATAGTGTGCGCTTGTATGGCGGCGATACTTCCCCGTTCAGCGTGCTTGTCGACGGGCAGTACGGCGCCTTGATGCACAACCTTGAAATCCGTGCCAAGGACAGCCTGTATGTCCTTGCATCGGTGACAGTCGACCGTCACGGCGATGATATTCCCCTTATGGTAAAGGATTCTCTCATCTTCACTCTCGAGAGCGGGGTAGAGCAATCGGTCCTTCTGCTTGCATACGGGCGCGACGTCACTTTTATGCGTGGCGAGAATATTGTTGCCGACACGATGCTGCCTGCGGGGCATTATGTTATATACGACAGTCTTACAGTGTCGCAGGAGGCGACAATGTCACTCCTCCCCGGCACAACGCTCTATTTCCACGATAAGGCATTTATGCGTGTTAACGGCACGTTGAAAGCCGAGGGAACTGCAACAGCTCCGGTTGTCTTCCGTGGCGACCGCACCGACCGTATGTTCTCCTATTTGCCGTACGACCGCATCCCGGGGCAGTGGGAAGGCTTGGTTTTCTCTCCCACCAGCAACGGCAACAGGCTTCTGCATTGCGATATACACAGTGCCAATTACGGTATAAAGGTCGAGCAGGGCGATACGGCTCTGCAGCGCATAACGATAGAGTCGTCAAAGGTGCAGAATTTCCACGGCAACGCCCTCGAACTCGTTATGGCGCGCGCAACGGCCCTCAACTCCCTTTTTGCCAATGCACAGGGCAACTGTGTGAAGGTTGTTGGCGGCAACGTGGATTTTGTGCATTGTACAATAGCAAATTTCTATGTATGGCGCAAACGCGATGTGGCATTGGCTCTGCATAATAGCATCGATGGTGCTCCGGCACCGTTGCATAATGCTTCTTTTGCAAACTGTGTCATTGTCGGTTCAAAGGAGGATGAACTGATGGGCTATCTCTCCAATCTTGGCGATACTGTCCCCAATGCAGTGAACTACTATTTTGAAAATTCGCTCATCAACACCATTGACACAGCCGATAGTTGCTTTGTCGATATCACATACGACAGCATAGATGTCTCGCCTTTCGGTAAAGAGCATTTCCGTCTCATTGACCACGATGTTTTTGACTATGATTTCCGTCTCACGGCCGAGTCTAAGGCACGTGGCATAGCGTCGGGCGACTATCTCGAGAGTTTGTCTGTTGATATAGATGGCACGCCACGCACAGCCGATGCCGTTGATGCCGGCTGTTTCCAGTATGTTGAAGAGGAGACGGAAAGTGGAAATGTGAGAGCTGAAAAGTGAAAACGGAAATGTGAAAGCGGAAAGTCTTTCCGTTTTCACATTTAACCTTTACTCGTGGTGGTACGGCAAATGATTTATGATAGTGTATGCTCTGTACAGTTGTTCCACAAACAGCAGCCTTATCATCTGGTGCGAGAATGTCATCTTAGAGAGCGACAGCTTCTCGTGTGCGGCATCATAGACCTTCGAAGCAAAACCATAGGGCCCGCCTACAATGAACACTAAACGCTTAGTCGATATGTTCTGCTTGTGCTCAATCCACGCAGCAAACTCCGTGGAACGGAACTCCTTCCCGCCCTCGTCAAGCAGCACAACGCGGTCACCCGGCTGCAGCGCCTTTAGAATAAGCTCACCCTCGGCCTCCTTCTGCTGTGCCTCACTCAGCTTTTTGGCATTCTTCAGTTCGGGGATAACCTCTATGTCAAATTGTGTAAAGTGGCTCAATCTTTGTGTGTAGTCCTTTATGCCGGCTATGATGTTGTTGTCGACGGTGCGCCCCACAACAAGCAGTGTTATTTTCATTCTTCTATCAATTTATGCCGCGAAGATACAATAAAAAACTCGCTTACTTTTGCTTGCGTGACAATTAATTCCTATCTTCGCAAAAATAAATCCAAATATTATGAATGTAAAAGACGAATTGATAGATAGGCTCATAGACCTCTCTTTTGCCGAGGATATCGGCGACGGTGACCACACAACCCTTTCAACAATCCCGGCCGATGCAATGGGAAAGAATATGCTCCTCATTAAGGAAGACGGTGTCCTTGCCGGTGTTGAGATGGCAAAGCGCATCTTCGCACGCTTTGACGAGGCGTTGCAGGTTGAGGTTCTCATTGAGGACGGTGCCGAGGTAAAGAAGGGTGATATTGCAATGTATGTTACCGGCAGCGTGCGTTCACTGTTGCAGACCGAGCGCCTTATGCTCAACGTGATGCAGCGAATGAGCGGTATTGCCACAATGACACGTCGCTATGTCAAGGAACTCGAGGGTACAGGCACCCGCGTGCTCGATACACGCAAGACAACTCCTGGTATGCGCATTATGGAAAAGGAGGCTGTGCGCATCGGTGGCGGTGTCAACCACCGCATAGGCCTTTTCGATATGATATTGATAAAGGATAATCACGTCGATTTTGCCGGTGGCATCGAGCAGGCCGTTTCACGTGCCAAGGAGTATTGCAAGGCTTGTGGCAAGGATTTGAAGATTGAGGTCGAGGTGCGCACACTCGAGGATTTGCAGAAGGTTATTGATATGGGTGGCGTACAGCGCATTATGTTCGACAATTTCGATACCGAGAAAACCCGTAAGGCGGTTGAAATGGTTGCCGGACGTTATGAGACCGAGTCTTCGGGCGGCATCACCTTCGATACTTTGCGCAGCTATGCCCTTTGTGGTGTGGACTTCATCTCAGTCGGTGCGCTCACACACTCTGTCAAGGGACTCGATATGAGTTTCAAGGCTGTCAAATAACGCGGTTTGCTGATGTAATGTTGCTTTCTGCCGAATAGATTATTTATATTGGAAATAAATATTTAACTTGCGCGGTATAAAGCAAAAAAACAATGGCCTGGAGTTTTAAGAAACGCACTGTTGAATATATCATATACCTCCTTTTTTGGAGCGTGTTGCTGTTGTCGCCACTCTTTGGCGCATTCATCAAGAGTGCATTCTACAAGGACGATACCTTTATGCCCACACTCGACGAGCTTGTGGCGTTCTGGGTGTTCCTGTTGCCGGCCATCATACTGTTTTTCATAAACAACAACATCTTAATGCCTTTCCTTCTCTACAAAAAGAAGGGAAGGCATTTTGTGTTCTATCTGCTGTGTGTGGTGGTGGCCGCAGCCATTGTCTTTATGGCATTTCCTGTCGATGAGCCGGGCTTTCTGCATTTGCAGGGTGCGCCGGTGGGCAAACTGCCTATTCTTCCGCTGCCGTTCGATGCAACTCCTGTTGCAGGGCAGATGCTGCCTCCGTTCGATGGCGAGCGCAATACGTGGATGTTCTTTACACATCCCAAGAATGTGCGTATAATGTTGTCTCTCTTTGTGCTGGTGTTCAATGTCTGTGTGCGCCTCTTTTTCTTCACCATACGTCGCGACGAGAGCATAAAGGAGCTTGAACGCGAGAAGCTACGCTCTGAGCTTGAATACCTAAAGTACCAGATAAACCCCCATTTCTTTATGAACAGCCTTAACAATATCCACGCACTCATTGATATTGACAAGGACAAGGCGCAGACGGCTGTTCAGGAACTGTCGGGGCTGATGCGTTACGTGTTGTACGAAAAATCATCAATCTTTGTGCCCCTTGAAAAGGAGATATCTTTCATCAAGGACTTTATTGAACTTATGCGTTTGCGATATACCGACAAGCTCGAGGTTACAACCGATTTCACCTCCGAGGCCAAAGGGGTAAATGTTCCTTCGCTGCTGTTTATGCAGTTTGTCGAGAATGCCTTCAAGCACGGTGTCACCTATGCCAAGAAATCTTTCATAAATATCTCTCTGCTTGTTGATGAGGCCGGTGGGTGTGTGCTGTTCTCTTGTCGCAATTCTCTGCCCGACACCGCAAGGGTGGCTGTGAACACGGTATCTGGCGGCATAGGTATTGAAAATGCAAAAAAACGTCTGGGTTTGCTGTTTGGCAGCAAGGCCCGGCTGCTTATATCCGTCTCCGACGGTTGGTACAATGTTGAAATGAAAATACCGATACAATATGATAAAATGTATAATAGTTGACGATGAGCCGTTGGCTGTGGCACAACTCGAAAAGTATGTTGAGCGCGTGCCTTTTCTTGAGAATGTGGGGACTTGCTCTTCGGCAGCCGAGGCTATGGAAATTCTTTCTGCCGGCAATGTCGATGCAATGTTCGTCGATATCAATATGCACGACATTGACGGCGTGCAGCTTGTGCGCTCCCTTTCGCGCCCGCCGATGGTGGTGTTCACGACAGCCTATTCCGAGTATGCCATCGAAGGCTTCAGGCTCGACGCTGTCGACTACCTGCTCAAGCCCATATCTTTTGACTCCTTTCTGAAGGCTGCAAATAAACTGCATCGCTTTTCGGCTGTAGACGCTGCGCAACGCCCTGCGGCCGAATTCAGTGAGGGGCTTTGTCACGATTGCCTCTATGTAAAGTCGGATTATCGGATGTTGCGTGTGCCCGTAAGTTCAATAAAATACATTGAGAGTATGAGCGAGTATGTGCGCATCTTTGTCGAGGGATGCTCAAAACCCATTGTTTCGCTCCTGAGTATGAAGAAGATAGAGGAGTGCCTTCCTGCCGATGTCTTTATGCGAGTGCACCGCTCCTATCTTGTTAACCTTAATAAGGTGAAAGAGGTTTCAAAGATGCGTATTGTATATGACGGTGATGTATATGTACCCATCGGCGATATGTACAAGGATAAATTCTTTGAGTATATCGACAAACATTTCGTTGGAAAAGGAAGATGAAAAACAATAAGTGAAGGCCCCGGGTCTTCACTTATTGTTTTTCATTAATATTCCACTTTGTCGCCTTTCTCTCTCCAGGCATTGAATGGTACCTGTGCCTCTTTGTGTAAAATATTTTCAACGGGTTTGTGGCGCTCTTCGGGGGCGCGCTCCAGCTCGCGGTAGATGAACGAATCGTCAAAATTCACAGCTGCAGCATCGTGCTGGTTTGCACCGTAGAAAATCTTGTCAATATGTGCCCAATATATTGCTCCCAGACACATCGGGCAGGGCTCGCACGATGTGTATATGACACATCCGCTAAGGTCGAAAGTGCCCAATTTTGTACACGCTGCGCGTATTGCACACACCTCGGCGTGTGCTGTGGGGTCGTTGTTGGGTGTCACGCGGTTTACACCTGTTGCAACAACCTCTCCGTTCTTCACAATGACAGCTCCAAAGGGACCGCCGCCATTCTCAACATTCTCCACAGCAAGGGCAATTGCCTTGCGCATAAAATCCCGATGATTCATAATCTCTCTCTTTGTTGTTTTGTAAACAATTTTGCAAAGCAAACTGTTCGCTACAAGCAAAGTTAAAAAAGGGCTCGGAAAAAATCAATAGTCTTAACTTTTTTTATAACGTCTCAACCGGATTTTAGAATTAATCGCGTTTTTTGTCTAAAAAGAACTTAAGAATCTGTCAATCTGTTAAACGATGAAAAAAGTTCAGCTTTTTTATTGAAAAAAATATAAATAACCCGTACCTTTGCAAACTATTATTCAGGCGAGCGCGTAGCGCCCGTGTGTGTGCGCGTGTGAGTGCATCCAGCGCGGTCTGGTCGCCGTCACAACCAAAGTGAAAACGAAAAATAAAAACAATAAAACCAAATGAATGCAAAAAAAGTATTTCTTTGTTTGATGCTTCTCCTTGTAGGGGTGTCATCTGCTTGGGCTGACAAGTACTACAAGGTTTCTTACACGCCACAGATTAGATATCGTGTCTCTACTCTTGTGCCGGGAAAGAAGTATATGATTTTTAATACGGCGCATAGCGTCAAAGATGGTCAGGACTGTACGGGTTTTGTCTATAACAACGGAGTAGGTCTTTCACTCGACAAGAGCCGCGACAACGCTGTCCTTGTTTACAACGACTGCTTTGTTTTTACATTGGAGGCTGTTGATGAGAGTAACAAGAAGTATGCTCTCAAGTCTTTGTCTTCCGGAACATATGTAAATATTGAGGGCTCTACATCAAACATCACTCCCCAACCACTTTACATCTATCCTTGGGACAATGCAGTCGAAGGTGATGCCTTTGACCAGGATTCCGGAGTGATAACAGAGAATAACGGGATAAAACAGGCGTTTATAAATTCCGAGAACGAGAATTATACAGTAGTATTCTATAACTCCATTACATCCGCCAACAACAAAACCTTTGTTATTGGCAACGAAGATAAAAACAGATATTGGAACGGAAATACCGAATCCTTTGCTGCTGCTGGCGATGGACACCCGTATGCCTTTTACGAGGTGGAGGAGGTTGTGCCGGAAACATTCCCCGAACTTAATTTGCGGGATTTGCACATCTACAGCCGCTGCGACATCTACTCGGCGCAGCAAATATATGGTTATATAAAAAGCGCACAACAAATAACAGCCGATGAAGGTGCAGCTCACTTGCTCGATGGTAGCTATCTCTCTTATGCTCTTTCAGGCTCATACGAAATAGACCTTGTTCTTGGTGAGAATGAGAGCATCAACAGTTTCTCGCTTTATATGCACCGCCGTGCAAGCGGAGATAATTCATTCAGTCGTTTTGAACTGCAGGTTCTGCCTGTAGGTAAAAGCGGATTTGAGTCTGTCGGCACCTTTGAAACTACATTTGCCACAGAAGATGAATATTTGCACATATTCACAAGTGAAGAACTTGGTGGCAGAGAGTTTACCAAAGTGAAGATTGTTTCGGTTAACGGTGAGACGATGGGTCTTTCAGGACTTTATGTGCTCCCCAATACCAACGTCATCAACAACGCCTTTACTTATTTTGACAATTCACTGCCTGTGAGCGGCACATATCAAGCCTACAATTCCATTTTGGAGGGTTATAATCACGATGCATCCGAGGTGAAACAGCTCTCCGGTGTTCCCATTCCCGGTTACAAGTATCGCATCTATGCCGATGCTTACAGCAATGGCGACTATGTTAACCGTCACATAAGTACAGACGGAGTGAATGGCAATGCTCTTGTAGCAACAGGTAATTATCACTCAGCCGATGATAAATCGGCGTTCGAGTGGATTTGTTATCAGACATCAGATGGCTCTCTTCTGTTCCGTAACTGCAAGTACAGCACTCTGTTCCTTGGCAAAGGCATTGTTACAACCGACTTGAACGCTGCAAAATGGGAAATGAATACCAACAAGACACAACGCCACGGAGTGCCATTGATAGCAGATGGACAGTATCTTGCTGTCAAAAACGACGGAAATGGTTGGGTTGGTGATGTTTCTGATGCTCAGGACCAAACCACTTCACTGTGTTGTACCGACTTCGTTTTCATACCTGTTCCTCTTGCCGCGAATGAGAAGAGAATAACAATTCTTGCCTCTCCGCTTGCTCAGCGCAATATGAGCCTTACAGTGGGTGGAGTGGAGTATGATACCCCCTTCTCGCTCCTTTTCACCGACAGCAATCATCTGCCAGTGCTCACAGAACTGGCTGCCCAAACACACCGTTTTGATGGTTATTATCTGAAAAAAGGTGATGAAGAGCTTGTTCGTAAAGCAGATGTTTTTGATAAAGTATTGTATGACAACCTGCAATCGGGTGATACTCTTGTAGCAAAGTTCGAGATTGTTGCACCATTTGAAAAATCAAATGGCGTCAAGAAACTCTATCGCATAAAGAATATGCGTAAGGCTGAAATCTCGCAGCAGGTGGCTCCTAACCGTGCCGCATATTCCGACTTGGATATTGAAATTGGAGGTGATGAAGATGATGGTCCAATCTCTCCATCTGCCGGAGTTGATTATTTCGCTTCGTTTGACACCAAGAACACCAATATGTCACTGCAAAAGGAGGATGGCCAGATAGATGCTTTTGAACTCTTCTACTTCACCGGCGGCGAGGTGACAGAGAATTACTACAGCGCACTCATCAACAGCGTAGTGACAACCAAAAAGTGCAAGGCTGCCAACGAGTGGACCGATGCCGGTCAGATGTACTACATTCAGCCAAATATCACAAACAGTGGTAAGTACACAGGATATGCAATAACAAAAACAATCCTTGACAAAGATAACAATCCGGGAGATGCCTGGTGCAGTGAACACTTTGGCGGTGAGAATTCCGTTGTTGAATCAAATGTCAACAGCGATGGTGCTGCTTGGGTTTTTGAGGAGGTTGACGACGCTGCCGCAGTTAAAGCTCTCCGGGAATATATTGACGAACAACACAAGGTGTTGCACGCCGAGCTTGAAAAGAATATTGCCGAACAGAACCCGCTCTATTGCCAGGATAAGATAGCTGCATATTATAATTATATCCATCAGCTCGCAGAAAATGCAACGACAGCCGATGATGTTGCTCAGCTTGTAGCTTGGTCGCAGGAAATCCATATGTTGCATCACGAGATTGAGTATAATCTTTTGGCGTTGCCAACCCCCACCGACGAGACGAACCCTTATAATCCGGTTTGGTACTATGTCAAGAATGTTTATAGCGGTGACTATGCTACATACAATGGTGGTGAGAACAATATGATACTTTGCGAAAGAAACGGCATTGAGGAGCAGACCCTTTACAATCTCTTCAATTTTGCGGGTGTGATGAAAAACCCTCAAACCATTAACGAGTATCTCGAGGTGCACATCCATAACCTTATGGCCAAGAACGACTCTACACTCGTTGGAAAGAATATTGAACTCTTCAGTACTTCTTTTGAAGGACGTGGCGTGACCAATGACCCGGTTCCGGGGGTAACCACAATATCAAAGGATGATGTTTGGGAGATTACCGCAGAATTCAAGTCTAACGGTACGGGTGCCAACTACTGGGGAACAGCGTTGCTTGCAACAGGTGATAATTCGGTTGCCGACAACTATAGTACTGGTTTCCAAATCTATTTGCAGTCCGATGGAGACCTCTGTTTTAAGGCCGGAGAAAATGGCACAGAATATATTTTCGAACATACGCGTGGTGCATACTCTAAAATCAAGGTGGTGCTAACTTATGCCGAGCATCGTCTTAAAATCAAAGTAACGAACTCGCTCGATGTAACAATGTCGTTGTCTGACATTGGCACTGACAGAAGAAACGACTACATCAATTGCCCAAATATGGGTGATATCACCAAACTTGTTACCAATATGCCTAAGACGGGCGTTGGTATAACATCGTTGAAAGCCGAATCCGTATCTGCAATGACTTGGAATGCCCATAATGCAGAAAAAGATACCTGGTACATACTCCCCTCTACAAACGAGTATTACAGAGGTCTTGCCGTTGTTATGAATAACCCGGATGTTTCCGAAATGGGATGGGCATTGCAACCGAGCGAAAAGGGCGATGTTGTCTTTACCGACTTGGGTAGCTCGAACCCATCAACCTGGTTGTTCGAGAGGGTTGTGAATTTCGATGCACACATTGACCAGTTGCTTGAGGTTTACAACGTTGACAACTATGATAATTTCGTTATATATGATAAGGAATATGTTGCATTGTGTAAAAAACTTGCCGAAATGGCTGCTCTTATCAAAGCCGGTGACGACCACAGCAATGACGAGAAATACTTTAACGAAGCTGTTGCTGCTGTGAGGGAGTATCTTGGCCCCGACCTCAGTGCCTTCACCGCTCCACGTAAGGGCGCGCTCTACACAATACGTTCTGTTGTTGAAAGAGATACTGAGAATGCTTTGCTTGTGCATACCGACTGGACCAATAACACACACACATCAAAAGAGGTTTACCTTGATGATGTTGTTCTTGCTGATGGTAGTTTCGACAGCCGTGCAGCGTGGGTGTTCGAGGGTGATGCCGACGACAAAGGTCTGTTAGCTCTCGATGGCTTGAAAGTCAAGAATTTGCATACACAGTGCTATCTCACAGCGCTTGGCGAGAATGCTTCATCGGTGAACGAGGATGGAGCGGCTGCAATATCACTTGGCGCTCTTGGTGACTGCACCACAAACTTCAAGGTGGGTGATGTGTATATGAACAGAACATCTTCTACAGGCCCGGTGGTATATGGAAAGCACAGCGGTTTCTGGGGTAATGCAGTTACTGAATATCCTGCAGATATTGCAACTATTTTTGAAAGTGTTACCGGACACAATGCTGTACACTGCAAGAGCCTGTATGTGAATGTAGATGCAGAGGGTGCTGTAACGGTTACATTTACGCACAAGACCGGCTCCGACAAACTTAATATGCTTGGTGTTACTCTTGTTAATGGCGACGGCGACATTGTTGCCGGCAAGTATCATCACGGAAAAGCCGGTGGTAGCCACGTTGATAATGAGTATAGTTTTGGAACAGTTGCTCCAGGTGTCTATACTTTGAATCTATATGTTGCAAATCTTGCGCACAGCAATGCCGAATACAACGATAAAGTTTACAATTCGGGTGGTGAAGTTTCAATTACCGGCATCTCACAGATTGCAGGTGCAGCTAAGGTAACAAACACAGGCACCGAGAATACCAAGTGGATTATCGAGGAGATAAAGAACCCCGAGGAGAGTATATATTACAATGTTCCATCACTCTCGTCGGCGGCTCTTCCCGATAATAAGGCATACGCAAGTCTCTATCTTGGATTCGATGCAAAAATCCCCGATGGTATCACAGCTTGGGTTGTGAACGGTGTGTCATCAGACAATACTCTTGAAATGAAGGCCATTGAAGATGGTGTCGTTCCGGCCAATACGGGCGTGATATTGACCAGTGAGAGCCCTATGAGCAACCAGAAGTTCCATTATAGTGCAAAACCGGCTACATTCGATGCCAAAAATAACATCCTATTGGGAACTGCATATACAAAGATTGAAGATTGTCGTGCGAAGGATATTTATATGCTTTCAAAGAAGAACAACCGCATAGCTTTCTACTGGACATACGAGAACCGCAATGCAGCCGGTGAAAAGTTAACAATTGATGGCACTACAAACCACAACAAGGGCGGTTATCTTATGTGCAATGCCAACAAGTCTTATTTGGAGGAGATAGAAGGTGCTCAATATGCGATTGCAAGCTACGGCTTCTTCTATGGTGGAAACACAACCGAGATAGACGAGGTTAGTGACGATGTGAAAGCTGAAAGCGGAAACGTGAAAGCTATTTACGACCTTAGCGGCCGTAAGCTCAACGCAATAACCGCACCGGGCATCTACATCGTTGACGGCAAAAAGGTTTTTGTAGCAGAGATTGAAGATTGATGTTAATCCTTAAGATTGGAAAAAATATTATGAAAAAGAGAGAATATATATCACCGGTAGCAGAGATTGTGGAAGTTGGAATCTTCAATATTATGCTTGGAATTAGCAATGAACAGACTGATGACAAGGAGCAGATGTCTAACGAGTACCGTGGTGATAGCGATTGGAACAACATCTGGGGAAACTTGTAAACAGATTGATTGAGGAATAGAAAGTGTAGGGGCGGGGTTTGCCCGCCCAATAACTGCAAAGAGATAAATGATAAAAACCAATAATATGAAAAAGAACTTTTTTCTGACATTAATGCTTGCGCTTGTGGCGTTGTTCTCAATAGAGACTGCTACAGCACAGGCGCCGGTGGCAACGCCCGAACAGGCAATCACCGGATTGCTTAACCGTATTGGTGGCGATGGCGCAGCCGACAGGTTCGAGATTGTGATTGATGCAAACCTTGCCGAGAATGGCAAGGATGTGTTCGTCATCACATCGCAGAACGGCAAGCCCTGCATCAAGGGTAACACACAGTTGTCGGTGGCAACAGGTATCAACTGGTACTTGAACCACCACGCACACATCAACCTCACTTGGAACAACCTCACAACCGACCTCTCACTGGTTGAGTTGCCAGTTCCCAACGCTGAGGACAAGCACGTTTGTAACACAACCTATCGTTACGACTTCAACACCTGTACATTCTCCTACTCAATGGCGTTCTGGACTTGGGAACGTTGGCAGCAGGAGATTGACTGGATGGCTCTGCACGGTATCAACGCTCCGTTGAACCTTGTGGGTTTGGATGTCGTTACACGCAAGTTCCTGCGTGAACTTGGCGTGAGCGAGAGTGACATCAACGCCTACATTGCCGGTCCCGGCTTCATTGCTTGGTTTGCAATGAATAACCTCGAGGGTTGGGGTGGTACAATCAACTCATCTTCTACAGGCGTGCAGATGAACGGTAACCCCGATTGGTGGTACACCCGTCAGGAGCAGCTCTGCCGCAATATGCTCCAGCGTATGCGTGAGCTTGGTATGCAGCCTGTAATCCCCGGTTTCAGCGGTCAGGTTCCCAACTGCATAGTTAATTACTCAATCAACGGTTTCAGCAGCGGCGATGTAGTGAACAACGGTACTTGGGCCGGCGGTTACACACGCCCTGACATCCTGAAGCCAAACACAACAAGCTATCAGACTTTTGCAACTGTTTACTACAAGCACCTGCACGAGGTGATGGGTGTGTCTGAACTCTACAGCATCGACCCATTCCACGAGGGCTCACTCCCCAGCGGTGTAAGCAACGAGACTTGCTACCCCAACATTATGGCAGAGCTTGACAAGCATTTCGGTAATGTTGAGCAGAGTGTAAAGGATACATATAAAGTAACAAAATCTCCAAGCTGGATTATCCAGTACTGGCAGGGTGTGCCACAGAGTGGTGCGTTCACAGCAATGAAAAATGCCGGTTACGCAAGCCGTTTCATCGGTCTTGACCTCTTTGCCGACAATATCTATGCCGACAACGCTGCAAAGTGGAGAACAAACTACTATGATACTTGTCCATACATCTACTGTATGCTCCACAACTTCGGTGGCCGCAGCGGCTTGCACGGTCGCTTGGAGACAACTATGGACGGCTACTTCCAGGCTCTTGCAAAGGGTAATAATTGTAAAGGTATCGGTGCAACCCCAGAGGGTATTGAGACTAACCCTATCCTCTATGATATGCTCTTTGAGCTTCCCTGGATGAGTAGTAACCCGGGTGCTGATGCGTGGTTGGCCGAGTATGCTCACTCACGCTACGGTGTCGACTCAAAGACTGCTCCTGCAGCTCTCGAGGCTTTGAAGAACCTAAAGAAGTCTGTTTGGGACTGTAAGGTGAACCAACAGGGTACATCCGAGGCTGTCATCCTTGCCCGTCCAAACTGGACAGTTGGTAGCGTTTCGTCTTGGAGTACATCGGCTATCTACTGGGATACACAAGATGTGCTCCTTGCTGCCGACCAGTTGTATTCTGTAAAGGACCTTGTAACTGCAAACGGTGGCCAGGACGGTATCGCAAACTATAACTATGACTTCATTGATGTAGTCCGTCAGGCAATGGTGGACTATGCAGCACAGTTGCTGCCGCTCATCAACGCTGCTCGCGGTAACGATGCAGAATATACACGTCTCTATCAGCTCTATCTGCAGCTGATGCTCGACCTCGATGCAATGCTCTCATACGACGAGAACTTCAAGCTCGAGCGTTGGACAAGCCTTGCACGCAACATTGCAAACGAGGTAAGCGGTACAACAGAAAACGACCGCAACTGGCTCGAGTGGAACGCGCGTACACAGGTGACTGTGTGGTCAAATGGTAACACCGACCTTCACGACTACTCAAACCGTTGCTGGGCAGGCCTTATCAAGGACTTCCACTACAAGCGCTGGAAACAGTTCTTTGAGAACAACGGCAATGCTTTCAGTGGCGGCTGGTACAGCGGCTTCGAGTATCCCTGGACTGTTGACTTCAACGAGACATATAACCTTGCGGGCGACTACTCACAGGTGGTTATTCCCAATGATATGACAGCTACTGAAAAGGCTGCTGAGACATTCGGCAACTACTTCGGTCGTGTAAAGGGTGCTACAAAGAACTACATCTTCCCAATGGGTGTTGCAACAAACGCAACAAAGAGCGACGTTATCCCCGAGGTTTATCGTGGCCAGGAGGTAGAGCTTCCTCTCATCATTGGCAAAAACGTAACAATCTCAAGCGTTTGGGTTGACCTCAACAACGACGGCAACGCAGGCAACGGTGAGACACTCACAGCAAACGGCAACAACGTTACAATCCCTGCCGATGCAACCATTGGCAAGACAACTGCCAAGGTTACATACAGCGACGGCACTATAATCACATTCAACCTCGCGCTCATTGAGGATATTACAACAGAGCGTACCGTAACGGCTGTTGCAGGTGCGAACGGTTCGGTTGCCATCGAGGGTACAAACGAACTCTCAATCACAACAACCGAGGCTGTGAAGATTACTGCAACTGCAAACCCCGGTTACAACTTCGAGAACTGGACAAAGGGCGGCGAGGTAGTAAGCAACGACAACCCATTCATCTACTATGGTAAGGAAGAGGCTACATTCACCGCTAACTTCATCCAGGACAAGTGGGGTGTGCCAACAGAGGACAAGAGCGACTGGGGCGATGCAACAGTAAAGACATCGTTTGTGAACGAACTTACTTTTGCTTATTACAACCGTGAGCCCGAGACTATCTACGAAGCAACTGTTGCTCCCGATAATCTCTTCAATACCATATCACAGATTATCAATGTTCCACAGGGCGCAAGCTTTGATGTTACTTGGAGCGATGACAGCAACAACGGTCTCAAGTACTGCTGCCTCAGCGCATACATCGACCTTAACGCCGATGGTGATTTCACCGACGAGGGCGAGCTCTTGAAGGTTGCCGGTACAAAGGATGCGCAGAGCACTACTGCCTGCGAGGGTAAAATCAATGTGGTTCTGCCATACGATGCGCCTTTGGGTATCACTCATATGCGTCTGCGCTTTGACGGTGCTTGGAAGGATGCCGGCTACGATGCAGCAACAAAATCTTATGATGCAAAGGCACAGCTCAACCGTATGTGTTACGAGATTGTCATCAACGTAACAGAAAAGAGCGACAAGGCTGCTACAATCAATGTAGAGATCAACAGTGCAGAGTGGGGTACAGTTGAGGTTTGGACCGACGAGACCCCCGACGGCTCAACAGGCACAGAGTGGGTTGTAAGTGCAAATATCCCAATGTACTTGCGCGCTACAAAGGCAAGCGACGATGTTGAGTTCCTCGGTTGGTACGACCAGTATGGCCGCTTGGTTACAGAGAATCTCGAACACACAATGTACGCCCGTGAGGATGCTACCTACACAGCCCGTTTCCGCAAGTTCCTTGAAATCGACGGTTGGCAGATTGAGTATCGTACCGAGCCTGGCAAGGATGTTGTAACAACAAAACTTGCCAATGGTGTGAAGCCCGAGGCTGGCAAAAAGTACTATATCTATGCGCCAACAAACTACAATAGTGTAAGTGCTACACGTTATTTGTATGACAACAACGGTACTTTGGCAACTAATACCACTGCTGCCGGTAATAACTATATATGGACATGCATTGTAAACAATGATGATACATATTCGTTCCAGAATGCAAGCGGAAACTATCTTGCCAATAACGGTAGTTATCATTTGAGCATTGGTGCAACCGCTGCAAAATATACCTTGGAAGACCCAACAACAGCGGGTGTTAATATTAAAAATGCAGCAAGTTACACTGGTGGTAAATATATGGTAACCAAGCACGATGGTTCTGCTTTCAACCGCAATGGTAGCAAAACCAACGGTGAGTGGTGCAGCGACTATGTATTCACCGAGGTATCTACCCCCGATGTTGTAATCCTCACAAGCGTGCGCAAGAGTGGCGACCACGACCTTGAAATCCCCGAGAGTGTTGAGATTCTTGGCCAGCAGTGCAAGATTGTGGGCTTCGACAACGGCTTGTTCGCTAATAACAAAGATTTGTGGTCTATCAGCCTGCCGGCGACAATTGAGGAGATGAGCAACAACAAGGTGTTCACCGGTGCTGTGAAGGGTAAGGGCGCAAATGCTTCTAATAACAATTCAAACTATATCACAACCGACCTAGGCACAACATTGGCAGCAGGCGAGGATTGGTCAATCTCTTTGACTATTGAGGATAATGGAAACAACTTCAACCAGTATGGCTCTGCGCTCATTGCAACAGGCAATGCACCAATGAACAGCACATACGGCAAGGGCTTCCAGTTGTATCTGCAGGCCGGTGGCGGCTTGGTTGTTAAGACCGATGTTGATAGCGATGCAAACAAACTGACAAACCTTACAAAGGGTACAAAGTTTAGAATTGATATTGTATATACTCACTCAAATACCAAGCTTGTAGTAACTGCAACTCCACTTGGAGCAGCATCGGCTGCTGCAGCACGCACAGGCGTTGCACGCGCGGCAGCGGCAAGCCTGGAGATTACACAGGATATGTCCGACTTCAGCGTTGTGTCACACGCTATCCCCGAGGGTGTGAACATTACAAACCTTGAGGTTAGCAAGGGTGCTACCCCCGACCCATTCGAGGGCTGTACAAACTTGCTCGGTATTGAGGTTGCCGACGGTTGCGAGAGTTATTATGTTGACGAAGAAACCCGCACTCTCAAAAGCACAGGCGGTACAACCCTTCACACTCTTGCCGATGAGGAGAAAGAGGATGAAATCCGCGCTCTTGGTGGGCTTATTGACCTTACAAAGGCTTTGATTGCCGAGGTTACAACAAGTGTTGACCCAACAGGCAAGGCAACTGAAATTGCGCTCACCACTACACAGGGTAACGACTATTATATATGGTGCAACGCACCCCAATCGGGTGATGAGGGAAATGTCGGTAACCTTCTTGATGGTAATGGTGGTACATTCTTCCACTCAAACTGGGGTAGCACTACAGCTCCAGCTGATGGCCTTGACCACCATTTGACTGTGGAGTTGGGTGATAATAGAATTGAGAACTTCCAATTTAGCTACAAAGCACGTAGTGGCAATGGTCTTGGTGACTATCCAAAAACAATTAAAGTACAGGGTAGCAACAATGGTACTGATTATGTAGATATTGCAATAGTTGAACCTCGCAACGAAAATGGAGGAACCATAGAAAATGGAGCTGAGTGGACATCGGATGTTTTGGGCGATGGAAACTCATATACCTATCTCCGTTTTATGGTAACAGCAACTACAACCGATAAGAGTAAAGATGGGCATATTTACTTCCATATGGCAGAGTTCGACCTTTTTAAGCTCTCTTCAACAGCCGAGGTTGCAAATGTTTACAAGAACCTTGCAGGTGTGACAACTAGTGAGGTTGAGAATGTCTATGACAACTTGGCCGAGGCTCTCTACTGCTACAACAACGGTGGTACAGCAGAGCAGTTGCAGGCTGCATACAATGCTTTGGAGCCTTTGTACACTGCTCTCAATGCAAAGAAGGACAAGGTTTTCAATGGTGTGTATAACATTGTTTACAATGGAGCACCTGTGTTTGTGGCTGATGATAATGATAAAATTCTCAGTTCCGCTTGGTATGAGACTCCGGAATTCAAGTTGATTGATGCAACAATTGATACTACAAATGAAAACGACAAACAGGCTCAACAGGATCTAATTGCTTCAAAGGTTGTTGCTGATGCTCTCTTTACCGTTGTTCCTAACAGTGCGGCTTCAGGCTACACATTGTCGGCTCAGGGATTGTATATGTACAGCACAACCAACGTAAATTCAGGTCCTTACTGGGGTTATTATCCAATAGCCTTCGATGCCGATGAGAATAAGACCGGTGTATATAAGTTCGTGGAAACAGGCGTGGCTGGTTCTTACAAACTTATAGACAGCGGAAATGATATAAATATACAGTATGTAAGCGACTGGGGAGCAATTTTTGGTAATAATGTTGAAGAACATGCTGCTGCCTTTACTCTTACACCGGTAACCGAGTATACTCTCACAATTCCCACAGAGGGCTTTACAACACTCTGCTTGCCGTTCAATGTGGTGTTGCCAGCGGGTGTTACTGCATACGACCTTGCTAAGGCTAACATTGTAAAGGGTAAGCACTACAATAAATATGAGCTTGTAGAGGTTGCAGGCGAGAATGAGACTCTTGCAAAGAATACTCCTGTAATCATCAAGGCTGATGCCAATAATTATACTCTCACAATTACAATGAACGATGAGGGTGCAAAGGGCTCGGTTGAGAACTCGGTATTGCGCAGTGGTCTTGTAAAGACAACTGTCGCTGCCGGTAACAACTACACATTCGACGGCGAGGACTTCAACCTTGTTGCTGCCGATACTGAGGTCGCTGCCAACCAGTGCTGGATGGAGCTTGACGAGAACTTGGGTGCTAAAATCTATGGTACAGCACCTGATTATGTGCTGACAACCGACGAGGAGAATCCTGTTCTCTACAAGATTATCATCAAGCGTGCCAACGATAATTCAAAGGTATTGAGCTATGATGAGCCTACAAGCGAAAAGGTGAAGATTATAGACGACACTGCAAACAGCAGTTACCAGGCTTGGTACTTTGTACAGGGTGAGAACGGTATCATTATCAAGCCCTACAATGCCGATGGCAGAATGCTTACCGTTGAGAGCACCGGTGATGGCGCAGGTAAGGCTATGATTGCAGCTGATGGCGCAAGCAATTTCCAGGAGTGGAGCTTTACAAAGTCAACACAGAGCGGTTGCACAGATTACTATTATATAAAGGTAGTAGGTGGTGAAGGCAATGCCGGAACATTCTCTCACAATGGTGGCTTTGATGTAACTTCTTATATGGGAATCTGGGCAGGTGGCTTCAATACTGCTGACGGTGGTTCACTCTTCAAGTTCATTGAGGCCGAGTTTGCCGATGACAATGCACGCTTCTATCAGTTGAACGATGTATTGCCAACATTGGACCATGGTATTTATACAGGTGAAAGCGTAGGTCTTTACTCAGCAGACGGTGTTGCGGCTTTGAATACAAAATGTACCGAGGCTCAGGCACTTGTTGATGCTGGTAGCAATGCAAGCGCAAGCGATGATTGCTATGAAATGTACAAGGCATTGCGTGCTGCCAAGGTGGCTGCATACAATGCTCCTGCTGCCGACAAGGTTTACTACATTATCTCAACAGCAAGCAACAGCTACTGCGCCGGCAAGTATGTACATACATATAGCGAGCCTCACGAGCACAAGAATGCTACCTGGGGTGACAAGACATACGACCAGCGCCACTTGTTGTTTGATGCAGATGGCGATATCTCACAGTTGTCACTTGCTGCGTTCCAGTTCGAGGAGACAGGCGCGCAGGGCAGCTACAAGATGAAGAACCTGCACACAGGCCTTTATGTGAAGTCATTCAACAACAATGTTGAGCATATGGGCACTGCTGCTGATGCTGCTGTTGTTAAGATTGCCGGTATTGCCGATGGTCAGGTGACACTGAAGATTGGCAACAACAACCCAATGCACGCGCAGAACGATTATAGCGTGATTGTTACTTGGGGCGCCGAGGCCAATAATCCATCTACCTGGACTATCAATGAGGTTGAAGATATGTCGGAGCTTTATACTCTTAACGTTCCCGCAAGCGGTGTTACAACTCTTAACCTTGCTTTCAACGTTGTGTTGCCCGAGGGCGTAACAGCATACGACTATGTTGAGAGTGATATCAGTGGCAATGAATTTACATTGACACAGGTGGCTGCTGCGGGTGATGTTCTTGCAAAGAACACTCCTGTAATCATCAAGGCTGCTGAGGCTGAATATCCTTTGACCGTTACAATGAGCGATGAGAATGTAGTGAACGGCACTGCAAATTCTGTTCTGCGCGGTAACTATTGGCAGACAACAGTGGGCACAGCCGAGCTTAACTATCTGCCGGGTGTCGATGGCGAAAGACTTGCGTTCAACAAGGTGACTGCCGATGATACTGTT
>JAFYWV010000122.1 GCA_017546505.1 Bacteroidaceae bacterium | reverse complement strand
CTAAATCGTTTCTTCCCATCCGGCGCAGCAGCTGTGCTATCAGTTTGCGCTCCTCAGGCTTGTACCAGAAGAAGAACCTTCTTTGCGCCTCTTTGTCCTTCATTGAGCGTGCAACATACACATTCTCGCCCGTCTCAGGGTTAATGCCGGTGTAGTACATCTCTGTTGCCATTGTCATTGGTGTGGGGGTGAAGTCCTGCACCTGCTCCAGGTGAAAGTTCAGTTGCTTGGTCTCTGCCGCCAGCTCTGCCATACTCTCCACCGTGCTGCCGGGGTGGCTGCTGATGAAATATGGGATAATTTGCTGTTTCAGGTTATAGCGGCTGTTGATGCGGTCGAATATCCGCTTGAAGTCATAGAACTGTTTGAACGATGGTTTGCGCATCAACTTCAGAACTCCATCGTTGGTGTGCTCCGGAGCCACCTTCAGACGACCGCTGACGTGATTTCTTATCAGCTCCTCGGTATATCTGTCTGTCACCTCATCGCGCCCCTTGTCGCCCGTTCTGTGCAGTAACATATCATATCTCACACCGCTGCCAATGAAACTCTTTTTTATGCAGGGCAATGCATCCACTTTCCTGTATAGCTCGAGCAGTGCGCTGTGGTCTATATTCATATTCGGGCATATCTTGGGCTGTATGCACGACGGGCGCGAGCACTTGGCACACAGGTCGCTGTTCTTGCCTTTCATCATATACATATTTGCCGACGGGCCTCCAAGGTCGCTAAGGTAGCCCTTGAAATCCTCCATTTTGGCAATCTCCTTAACCTCGCGCAGTATACTCTCTTCGCTGCGGTTCACGATGAACTTGCCCTGATGTGCCGATATGGTGCAGAATGCGCAGCCTCCAAAGCAGCCGCGGTGTATGTTAACCGAGTGCTTTATCATATCGTATGCCGGAATGCGCTTGCCGTTGTATTTGGGATGGGGCAGGCGTGTGTATGGCAGGTCAAAGCTATGGTCGAGCTGCTCTGTTGTCATTGTCGGGAACGGTGGGTTTATCACAACATAGCCCTCTTCGTTCTCCTGTATCAATCGCTTGGCATTTACCTTGTTCGACTCCTTCTCTATTACAAGGAAATTGGCCGCTTGCTTTACCTTCTCCTTGAGACACACGCTGTGTGGCGCAAGCACCTTGTCGCTCTCCTCGTCTATGGATATCTTGTTTTTGTTTTCAAGGTATCCTGTTTGGCGTATGTTCTTTGTTATTTCGCGTGCAACATCAGCTGTAATATACTCTGCATTGCTTTGCTTGAGACTTTCTTGCATAGCCTTGCACAATGCAGTGATTGGCTGTTCTCCCATTCCATACACCAGAATGTCGGCCTTGCTGTCTACAAGAATACTCTTTTTGAGACAGTCCTGCCAATAGTCATAGTGTGTGAAACGGCGCATTGAAGCCTCTATGCCACCGATGACAACCGGGCAGTCGGGGTATAGTTTTTTGAGAATGGTAGAATATACAGTGGTTGCATACTCGGGGCGCATACTGTGCTTGCCGTTTGGCGAGTATGCATCTTCGCTGCGGAAACGTTTGGCTGCGGTGTATTTGTTCACCATAGAGTCCATACATCCGGCCGAAATTCCAAAGAAAAGTCTTGGACGCCCCATCTTCTTGAAGTCGCGCAGGTCGTCCTGCCAGTTTGGCTGTGGCACTATGGCTACACGCAACCCCTCTACTTCCAGCAGACGGCCAATCACGGCTGCCCCAAAGGATGGGTGGTCGACGTATGCATCGCCGCTGAACATAATGACATCCAGCTCGCTCCAGCCACGCAGGTCAGCCTCTTTGCGGGTCGTGGGTAGCCAATCGGTTATTTTCCTGTTACTCATCCGTGCTTTCTGTCTCTGCTTTTTCGGCCTCGGTGTCTGCAATCCACTCTGTATAACACTTTATGAGGTTCTTCAAGCCTAATGCTTTCATATCCTCGTGGTAAAGTATCGGGCAAATGTCGAGCAGCTCTTTCGATGCCATTGTCTGCGATGCGATTAGCGAGCGCACGGTGAGGCGCAGCTTGTTGAGCGACTCCTCGTCAATGACTCCGGTACTGTTGGCAATTCTGTCAAACAATGAATATTTCTTTATTATCTGCAGTTGTACTTCGGCAACATCAATTGTTCTTGTGCCCGATGCGTTTGCGTTTATTTTCATATTCCGGTATTATTTTGTTTTGTTGTTCAAGTGGTTTTTAACTTTCAGTCGTTTATGGTTACTTTTATGGTGCGCGAGCTGTCACTCTCCTCGGTGATACTCACTTTGATGTGCTCTTCGGGCAGCAGCTCCTCTATGAGCTCAGGCCACTCGAGCAAACAGTAGGCATCGGCATAGAAGTACTCCTCGTAGCCCATATTGTAAACCTCTGTGATAGACTTTATACGGTAGAAGTCAAAGTGATATATTGTATTGGCCTCCCTGTCCTCGTATTCGTTTACAATGGCGAATGTGGGCGAGTTTATGGTATCCTCCACGCCCAGTTCCTCGCACAGGCTCTTTATGAATGTGGTCTTTCCACTGCCCATCTTCCCATAGAATGCAAATATGCGCCCTTGCTCAAGGAATTGTGTGAACCACTTTGCTGCGTTTGGGTACTCGGCAAGGCCGTTTATTTTGAATATGTGTTCGCTCATTGTCGTTATTTTTTGTTTTTGGGTTTCAATGTTATCAGTGGCACAAGCATCTCTTCCATCGATATACCTCCGTGCTGGAAGGTGTCCTTGTAGTACGATACGTAGTAGTTGTAGTTATTGGGGTAGGCAAAGAACCTGCTGCCGGTGGCAAATATGTAGCTTGTGCTAAGGTTGGGTTGTGGCAGGAATGCTTTTGCCGGGTTCTTGATTTCAAAGACCTCCTTGTTGTTGTAGTTTAGTGCCTTGCCCAACTTGTAACGCAGATTGGTGTTCGTGTTCTTGTCGCCGACGACCTTTGTGGGTGAGTCTACCTTTATGCTGCCGTGGTCGGTGGTGATTATCACAGTGTACTCACTCTCGGCAAGGTATTCAAACAGTTTCTTTATTGCAGAGTGTCTTATCCACGACTGTGTAATAGAACGGTAGGCTGCCTCGTTAGCCGCCAGTTCGCGCACCATCATCGACTCGGTGCGGGCGTGTGAGAGCATATCAATGAAGTTCACCACCAATATGTTGATGTCGTTCTTCGACAGATTGTTGATGTTGTCGATGTATTTCTCGGCAGCTACGGATGTGAGCACCTTGCCGTATGAGTAACTATCCTTTCTGCGGTAGCGTGCAATCTGTGTGCCAATGAGGGCCTCTTCGTTCAGGTTCTTGCCCTCCTCCTCCTCTTCGTCCACCCACAGTTGAGGGAACATCTCCTTTATCTGGCTTGGCATAAGCCCCGAGAAGATTGCATTACGTGCATACTGTGTCGCTGTGGGCAGGATACTTGTGTACAACTCCTCCTCAATGACAAAACTGTTGCCAATCTCATTGGCAAGCACACGCCACTGGTCGTATCTGAAGTTGTCTATTATTATCATAAACACCTTCTCGCCCTTGTCGACAAGTGGGAAAATGCGCTCACGGAAAAGGTCGTGGCTCATCAGCGGCCGCTCTTCACGTCCGGCCGCCATCCAATCCATATAGTTGTTCTTTACAAAGCGGGCATATATGTTGTTGGCCTCCTCCTTCTGCGATTTGAGCATCTCGTGCATCTGAGTGTCAGCCTCTTCCAGTTGCAACTCCCAATATACAATCCTTCTGTATATCTCCTGCCACTCCTCGGTGGTACGTGCGTCTCCTATCTGCATCGACAGCTTACCGAAGTTCTGCTGGTAAGCGCTGTTGGCCTTTTCGGCAACAATCTCCTTTTGATGTATATTCTTCTTCAGTGTAAGGAGTATCTGGTTTGGATTGACTGGCTTTATCAGGTAGTCGGCAATCTTTGAGCCTATGGCCTGTTCCATAATATCCTCTTCCTCGCTCTTTGTCACCATCACTACCGGGGTCTGCGGATGCATCTCTTTTATCACATTCAACGTCTCCAGGCCTGTGAGTCCCGGCATATTCTCATCAAGCAGAACAAGGTCGAATGTCTCTTTGCCGCAAGCCTCAATAGCATCCGGGCCGTTGGTCACTGTCGTAACCTCGTACCCTTTGCTCTGTAAAAATATTATGTGGGCCTTGAGAAGCTCAATCTCGTCATCAGCCCATAATAGTCGGTAAGTCATATCAATCCTCTGTTTCGTTTTTGTCATTCACGCTCTCGTCGCTGTAATTCGGCTCATCAAGCGTGTAGCCTTCAATTTCAACTTCCGGTATTGCCAAGAAGTTCTTTTCATAGAACTCCGTGTAGTCGTCAAAAGTATAGTACTGTAATAACAAATCAAGGTTGCTTTTTGATATTACAGAAGTGTTTATTCCCTCAAGCAATCTTGCCATCTCTGCATTTCCAAACAATCTCTTGCGGTAGACGAACGCCTCGTCAAAGTTCAGGAACTCCTTTATCTTAAGGATTGTGAACTCTGCAAAAGTCTCGAATGACATTTCGAAATTCCTGACCATATAGCGTGAGAAATTGTATCGTGCCATTTCAAACAACAGACGTTTTTCGTCTACAGCCCCATTGGGGAATGCCAGGATAAGGTAGTAGGGCTCGTTGCGCTCGTTGCTGAACTGTGGAATGCTGTCCTCGCTGTCTCTTATAGTGCCGTCGGCCTTGCGGTCCCAGATAGATGTCGATATGCCGCTGTGTAGCAGTCGCCCCTCTTTGATGCCGGTATTTATTCCGGTTGCTATTCGGCTGATGCTGTCGGACGAATAGCTGTTTACCAGCAGCTCAAGCGCCTCAAGCGCCTCCTCTTGTCTGTCACTGTACAGTTTTGCCATTGCATCGATGAACATAAAACGTGCGCGGTGATTACCCTGCGGGTACTTTCCTGCGCTGTAAATGTTCTCGTTTATGACAGAGTCATACTCCTCTTTTGTATAGTGGTTGTATGCCTTCACATATATCGAGTCTTCCTTGTGCTTACGTATTGCCGCGCTCTCAAAGAAGTCCGGCTCTTGTATGCGTTTTGTCATTGTGCTGTCCGGGTAACCGGCTATTAGCAGATTTTTGTAATGTGCAGCCTTTTCGGGTTCATCCCAACGCGAGCAGGCGAGGAAAAGGTGGTAATATGTGTCGGCAAGCCTTTCAAAATCGGGATAATCCTCTACGACCCTCTCAAGGTATGATATTGTCAGGCGTTTGTCGCTGACATCATCCTTGAAACGTACTCCGGCCTCGAACAAAGCTTCGCTCAGGGCATTGTGGGCTTTAGCTTTTTCCTCTTCGGTCTGCGGTATCTGCTGTGTGTAGTATTCACGTGTTGTAGGGTCGGTAGACAGCGCCTCTTCATCTGTCTGCAAATCCATCTCCGTTTCGGTGAGTGTGCTGTCCGACGGTGTTTCGGTGCTATCCATTGCAAGGCTGTCTGCTGCTATGCTGTCCATTGCAATCTCGTTGCTCATCAATGATGATATTGTGTTGCTGAAACGCCAATAGTCTTTCAACTCCCTATTGCCCCATTTCTCTTTGAAAGTGCGTACTCCCTGTGAAACAAGTTGCGGATTGTAGAAGTACCACAGCTGCTTGTCGTTGTTCTGGTTGTCTATTGTCATTGCAGCATTGTTACCGGCCTTGTCAAGTTCGTTTCCACCCTCGTTTTCGCGCGACAGCTTCTTCTCCTCTTTCTTCTTCAACTCCTCCAGACGTTTGGCTTCCTCAATGAGCTCGTCGATTATAGGGTAGAGTTCCTCGGGTGACAGTGTTGCCCAATAGAGCAGCTCGCTCTCTTTCTCAATAACATCGGTATATTTTACCAACCCGGCAAGAGCTTCGCTGCGGAATTTTATCTCGTCATAATAGGGCGACTCCTCGCCAAGCATAGATACAGCTTTGCTGTAGTTGTCGTGTGCTTTCGAGAATTTCTCTTTTTCCCAATAGAGCCTGGCAAGTGACAGATGCAACATTCCGGTGCCATATCCGCTTGTCGCTCCCGTTGCTACGCCGGTCTCGTATGCCTTGATGGCCTCGGTAGTGTCCTGCTTGCTCAAGTGCAGGTTGCCTATGGCGTAGTATATCTGTGCCTGATAATCGACATTTTTGTCCGATTTTGCCATCCGCTTTAGCTTACGAAGAATCTTTTTATGGTTCTCGTCTGTGGCCATCTCTGTTTGGCGTATTCGGGCATTGAACTCAAATTCGTATGGCGGGCTTTGTGATATGGTCTTTCCAAAACTCTTGTAGGCCTCCTGCTTATTGCCCGCCTTTGCGTGCAGCTGCCCCAAGAGGTAGTTTTCTCGTGCTTTGTCAAGGGGTGTAACTCCTTTGCGCTTGAGCCCTGTCTTTATGTGCGGGATAGCCTCTTCGCCGCGTTTCTGCTTGAGCAAGAGGTTGGCCTTTGCCACTGCAAATTCCTCTTTTAGAATAGCCGGAATTGTGTCGCGCTGTATGCGTTGCAGCAGGTCCTCGGCCTCGTACAGCCACTCCATCTCGGCATAACATTTTGCAAGGCCTATGCGTGCACGGGCAACAATGTCCGGGTTGTTCTCATAAAGTCGTGAGATGTATATGTATGTGCTGGCAGCCTCGGTGAACTCTCCTTTCTGAAACTGTGAGTTTGCCATAAGGAACCACGCTTTCCACAAGAACGGGTTGAACTCTTTTTGCGCGTAGAACAGCTTTTTCTTTTGTGACAGTTTTTTCCCTGCCGGTTTCTTAGGGCGTCTTTTGATAGAGTGGTTCTTGATTGCCTTCTGCGACTTTTCTATTGCACGGTCGTAGTTGCTGGCACCGGTTTTTTGTGTGTTCTTGTTGCTGATGACAAGCAGGGGCAGTTGCTCAAGATAGTTGTCCTGATGGCCTTTATTCTGTGCCTTGAGAGCCTGTTTGTATGCCTCGTTGCCGTTGTAGAATGTGTTGTACTTGGCTATGAAGGCGTGGTACATACGTGTTGTGGCGTTGTTTGCACGTCTGCCGGCACAGCCGCAAAGGGCTATGGCAACGAATACGGTGATTATGTAGTGTATATATTTGCGCACGTTCTCTTTCTTTCTTTTATTGCAGCATCAGCAGAATCTCTTCCTTAATCTCGCGAGGCAGCTCAATGCCTCGTGTCTCAATGCAGTGGGCCCAATTCTCAACCTCCTCCTCGCGCATTGTGTAAAGCACGTGTCTGAACTCTTCAATGTCGTTTTCTGTGTACTCTTCAGACTTTACCCCCTTGAAACGGTCAAGTTCCTCGTCGTCAAAATAGAGATTGACAGTGTCGTACCCCTTTTCGCAGTTGCTGTGCTTGCCACAGCATACGCCGTTCTCGCCATCGTGGTGGTCGTGGGTCTCTTCGGGCACATTTGTGTTGCCGTAAATCCTGCGCAGTATGAACATTCCGCCTGCGAGCAAAGCAAATATTATTGTAATTATGATGCTGCTTGACATACTCCTGTCTGTTTTTTTATGTAAAAAGTGCTATTTCTACAAAGTTATGGAAATAAATTGAGCTTTTGACGTTGTTGCAAGATATTTTTATATTAAATAACAAAAAGGCTGTATAGCGCATATTGCTCTAGTATTTAAACGTTTTTGACAAAATGTAAAAAAGGTGTTTTGGGTTGTTCGTTCAAAAAAAATCGCTTTTTAGTAAAAAAAAGTGCCATTTGTGTTTGTGGTAAGAATAATAGTTGTATCTTCGCTAGGCTCAAATTTACAAAGTGTATAGAAAAACTTTGTGGCAAAATGACAGAAATTCATATAATATTATAGTAAATTTAATAATAATGGACAAATTTAGCTATGGCCTTGGAATGGGAATAGGCCAAAATCTACTTTCAATGGGTGTTAAAAATCTTAATGTTGAGGATTTTGTGAAGGCGCTTAATGATGTACTCTCAGGTGCAAAGACAGATATTTCTCACTCCGAAGCCCAGTCGGTTGTCAATGACCACTTCCGCCAATTGGCCGAGGAGGCTTATGCGCAGAATAAAACCGCCGGTGAGGCTTTCCTTGCAGCGAATGCAAAGAAAGAGGGTGTGACGGTGCTGCCCAGCGGCTTGCAGTATGAGGTTCTTGTTGCCGGAAACGGTAAAAAGCCCTCTGCTACCGACCGCGTTCAGTGTCATTACGAGGGTACTCTCATTGATGGAACTGTATTCGATAGTTCAATTAAGCGTGGCGAGCCTGCTGTCTTTGGTGTGAACCAGGTAATCAAAGGCTGGGTCGAAGCTCTGCAGTTGATGGAAGAGGGTGCAAAATGGCGTCTTTATATTCCATACGATATGGCATACGGTGAGCACGGTGCAGGTGAGATGATACCTCCATACAGTGCTCTTGTTTTTGATGTCGAGCTCATTAAGGTTCTCTGATAAATAGACGATGAAAAAAGGGAAAATGGCGAAACAAGCAAAAATAGCACTTTGGACAATTGCTGCCGGGTTGTTGCTGTTCTTGCCATATTTAGTCAAGGAACGACAGGCTCCGGCTGCCGACGGGACGCTTCTCATAACTGCCGACGATTCGTTGTCCTATGCTGTCAGTATGATGGTTGCCGGCGATTTGCCTTATGCTATCAAGGAACTGGATATAACCCCGGCTACCATAGACTATTTTGTCAAAGGGTTGTGTGATGCTTTCCCGGTGGATGCTTCGCCCGAGGCCATTGCCTATGCCCACGGAGTCGTTGTCGGTGCATCGGCAATGGATATGCTCGACAAGGCTAACGATGCAATATATCAGAGTGATACAACCCAAAAAGTTGACAGTCGCATTTTTCTCGAAGGGTTGAAGGCTATGGCCCGTGGCAATGCGGCAATGTCATTGGAGGATGCCGCAGACTACTATTACAGTTCTGTTTTCCGCTTGCCCAGTGAAGAGTTTATTGCGAAAAATAGAGAACGTCGTGGTGTTGAGACTTTACCCGGTGGCGTACAGGTGAAGATTGAACGTTACGGCAGTGGTGATGTGGCCGAATTAGGCAGTAAAGTGGGCTACATTTACAAGGCTTCATTCATCAATGGCAACCTTTTTGAGAGCTCGCGCGGTGAGGTCGCCGAGGCAATTGTGGGCAGTATGCTCCCGGGTCTTGCCAAGGTCTTTACCACACTGCCTGTGGGTACAAAATGCAAGGTCTATCTGCCCTGGGATCTTGCATACGGCGCAAATGGCAGTGATAAGGTTCCGCCTTACAGTGCGCTTGTCTATGATATTGAATTTGTGAAAATAGTGAAAAAATAACAAACACTTATAACCGACCAAAATATGAAAAACCTAGAATGCAAGGTCGATGCACTCGACCTCAAGATATTGAGCATTATATCAAAGGATGCCCGTATCCCCTTCCGCAACGTGGCAGAGTTGTGTGGCGTATCACGTGCTGCAATTCATCTGCGTGTACAACATCTCATAGATATGGGAATAATCTCCGGCTCGTGCTACGAAATAGATGTGCGCCGTCTTGGTTATAAAACCTGTACATACATTGGAATACGCCTTGAGCGCGGCTCGATGTACAAAGAGGTTGTTGAGCGCCTGCGTGAGATACCCGAGGTTGTCGAGTGCTGCTACACAACAGGCCCGTACTCGATATTGGCAAAGATGTACTCCAATGACAATGAACATTTGATGCAGTTGCTCAACGGGCGCGTGCAGGAGATTCCCGGTGTTGTGAGCACCGAGACAATGATTGTGCTTGCCCACAGCATCAAGCGCAATATGCCAATGGAATAATTGAACAGCTATTGTAAGTCAACACCCGTGTTTTTTCGTGAAGTGCGGGTGTTTTTTTATTTTAAAGATATTATGTCTGCAAATAGATTTGATGTAAGTGGCGAGTTCTGTGCACTGCACGGTCGTTATCCGCTTTGCGAATGTCGCCCAGTAATCGGCATCACCGCCAATTTTGCCGACGGCAAGGCCACGCTTGCCGAGGCCTACTACCGCTCGGTGCTCGAAGCCGGTGGCGTACCTCTTTTAATCCCTCCATATCCCGAGCGTGAAGCGTTGGTTGAGACGCTTTCGCACATTGATGCTTTGCTGCTCACCGGTGGTGCCGATATCGACCCGCGTTATATGGGTGAAGAGCCGGACTATTCGTTGCTGCACGGCATAAATCCTGCACGCGATGAACAGGAACTGCTGTTGGTGCAGCTTGCCGATGCACGTTGTCTGCCCATTCTTGGAATATGCCGTGGCGTGCAAGTCCTGGCTGCTGCATTAGGCGGTTCGGTGCATCAGGATATATATGCAACTCTTGGCGAGGGATTGCTCAATCACGACCAAGAGCCTGTTGAGCGTGGTGTGGCAACGCACGATGTTCTGTTTGCACCGGGCAGTCGGCTGTGCCGTCTCTTTGGGAAAGAACGTCTCTCTGTGAACACATTCCACCATCAGGCTGTCAGTCGCGTTCCTGTCGGCTTTGAGGTTGTTGCCACTTCGCCCGACGGTGTAATTGAGGGCATAGAGGCTGTCGACGGCCGCATCGTATTGGGTGTACAATGGCATCCCGAATCGTTCATTATGAACCGTGACGAAACAATGATGCCACTCTTCCGTTGGCTTGTCGGTGAGGCTGCTTTATACCGCCGTGTTACCGAGCTGCATAGACGCATATTGACGATAGACTCACATTGCGACACTCCGATGCTCTCCGATACGCCCTATCGTCTTGACAAGCGCGATGATGTTGCTCTTGTCGACCTCCATAAAATGTCCGAGGGGTTGTTGGATGCTACAACAATGGTGGCATATATCCCACAGGGCGCGCGCGATGAAGCATCGTTGGGGCAAGCTGCCCAAAAGGCTGTTGCTCTGCTCGATTGGGTGGCGGCAGGTGTTGCCGGCAATGCCGGGTATGTGACATTGTGCAGTACACCCGATGAACTCTTCAATGCCAAGGCGCAGGGCAAGCGTGCAATTATGCTTGGTGTCGAGAACGGATATGCCATAGGACGTGATTTGTCGAACATCGAGAGCTTGCGCCGCAAGGGAGTTGTGTATATGACACTTTGCCACAATGGCGACAATGACATCTGCGACTCCGCACGCGGCAGTGCCGAGCACGGAGGCTTGAGCGCCTTTGGCCGGGATGTGGTGCGTGAGATGAATCGTGTGGGAATGATGGTCGACCTCTCCCACGCGGCCGAAAGTACTTTCTGGCAAGTTCTGGAATGTAGTACAAAACCTGTAGTCTGCTCGCATTCGTCGTGTCGTGAGTTGTGCGACCATCCCCGTAACCTCACCGATGAACAGATGCGCGCATTGGCTGCAAAGGGTGGAGTGGTACAGGTTACAATGTACAGCGGCTTCCTGTGCAAGGATGGCGAGGCAACGCTTGATGATTTCATATCCCATTTGCAACACGCTATAAATGTTGCAGGGATTGACCACGTAGGTGTCGGTACAGACTTTGACGGCGACGGCAAGGTCGTTGGCTGCTCCTCTGCATCGCAACTGCGCAACATTACCCGCGAACTCCTGAGTCGTGGTTATAGTGATGCCGAAATAGAGAAAATATGGGGTGGCAATTGGCTGAGGGTGATGCGGCAGGTACAAAGCGTGTCGTAACTCTTATGACTATAAAAGCAAAGAAGGTAGCCCAACGCAACGGGCTACCTTCTTTGCTTTTATCCGTGTGTTTTACTTTACTACATTCATCTCCTCGATGAGACGCTTGCAACCACCGAACTTGTCGATAACGAAGAGTACGTAGCGGATGTCGACGTTGATGCAACGCTGCAGGTTGTCATCGAAGTTGATGTCGCCGCTGAGTGACTCCCAGTTGCCGTCGAATGCAAGACCTATGAGTTCGCCGCGTGCATTGAGCACACCGCTACCGCTGTTACCACCGGTGATGTCATTGGTTGTGAGGAACGCAACGGGCATCTCGCCGTTTGGCAACGCATACTCTCCAAAGTCCTTTGTTTCATAAAGCTCCTTCAAGCGTGCAGGGACAATGAATTCGCTGTTTGTAGGGTCTTCCTTCTCCATCACACCCTTCAGTGTGGTGTAGTAGTTGAATGTAACACCATCCTTTGGATTGTATGGTTTCACGTTGCCGTATGTAAGACGCATTGTGAAGTTTGCATCGGGGTAAACAGGGCCGTTTGTCATCTCCATCAAACCCTTGAGATATGTTTTGTGCAATGGATTCAACACCTTTGCAAATTCTGCCTCCTTTGCTGCCAATGCTCTGTATGTTCTCCACACGGCAGAACGTAACAGCATTGCCGGGTCTTTCTCGAACTTCTTGAGTGAAGGCTTCTTTACAAAAGCGTTGTAGTTCTTTTCGTTTGAAAGGATTGAGTTGTTGTAAACGTCGTCAATGTATTTCTCGAGGTTGCCCTTGTATTTTGCATACACCTCGTTGAGGTGAGCGTCGCGCTCCTCGGGCTGTGTGAGGCTGAAATAGAGTGGCAATACCTCCTTGGCAATGCGACGGTCAATCTCGTGGTTGTAGTCGCGGTTGTAGAGCCAATCGTGGATGGCATTCATCTGGTCCTTGATTATCTTTGGCTCGTCGAACATCTTGCTGTTGTCGGAGTGGATGTTGCGCTGTATGAACTCGACACAACTGATAAGCTCCGTTGCAAGTGTGGTGAGGTATGTGGTGCGGTTAGCCTTCTCCACGCAAGCGTTGATTTTCTCGACAACATCCACATACTCGCTCTTGCCGTTCTGCTGCGCCCAAGCCTTGAAAGCGGCCTCCTCGGCAAGCTTTGTTTCAACAACCTTGTTGTCGACAATAGCCTTGTTCATACCGATAGAGTTCTTCCAGTAGTTGCTGATGCGTGCCTGCTTGTTTGCATACTTGATGGCAATCTCCTCGCTCTTTGCCATCTCCTCGCGGATGATGTTGAGGGTGACGTCGCGCATTGCAATGCGTGGCTCATTCTCGTGGAACATTCTCTGCTTCACCTCGTCACCTGTGAGGTAGCGCGATGTGCTGCCGGGGAAGCCCATAATCATTGCATAATCGTTGGGTTCAAAGCCTGCAAGTGAAATGTTAAGGTGCTTTGGGGTGCTCAATGGAACGTTCTCCTTGCTGTATGCTGCCGGGTTGCCATTCTTGTCACCATAGATGCGGAACACTGAGAAATCGCCGGTGTGGCGTGGCCACATCCAGTTGTCGGTCTCACCACCGAACTTTCCGATTGAATTAGGAGGTGTTCCCACAAGGCGCACGTCGGTGTACTTCTTGTAGTAAACGAGATAGTATCTGTTACCCTCGAAATAGGGGAGCAACTGTGGGTACATATACTCCTTTCCCTCGATGTTGTCAGCCTCGAAAAGCTCCTTGCCTATTGCGGCAAGTGCATCGCGCCGGAAAGATGCCTCCTCGGTCAAGCGTCCGTCGGCAATGCGGTTGTTGATTTCATCGGTAACGTCCTTAATCTCCTTCACAAAGGTGAATGCAATGCCCTCGCAAGGCAACTCCTCTTCGTAGCTCTGACTCCAGAAACCGTTGTGCAGGTAGTTGTGCTCTACGGTACTCAACTGCTGGATGAAACTGAAACCACAGTGGTGGTTTGTCAAAACAAGTCCGTTGGGCGATACGACCTCGCCTGTACAGCCACCGCCGAAGATACCTATGGCATCCTTCAATGATGGAGCTTCGGGTGAATAGATTTCGTCAACGGATATCTGCAGTCCGGCCTCGGCCATCTTGTCCTTGAGGTTCTGCTGGCGCATCAGCTGGAGTAGCCACATACCCTCGTCTGCCATAGCTTGGGGGGCGATTAGCACTGTCAATAATAGTGCTGAAAAGAATTTTTTCATAGTGTCATTTATTTTTTTAGGATTATTTCTTCTTATATAGTGTGTTTGCTATTACAGTTTCGGCCTCGGTCATCATACGCTCGACGTTCTCGCTGTCGCGGCCGTTGCACTCTATCGGTGCGTGGAAAGTCAAAGTCACAGGTGACCAATGGATGCATTTGCAGCCCTTAGGCAGAATGTTGTATGCTCCGTCAATAGTGATTGGGATGATTGGGGTCTGTGTCATATTGGCAATTACGAATGCCCCCTTCTTGAATTTGCCCATCTTGCCGTTGCGGCAACGTGTTCCCTCGGGGAATATGCCCATTGAAGTGCCGCTCTTGAGTATGTTGATGGAATTGCGCAACAAATCCTTCTGTGGAGTCTCGCGGTTAACGAAGATGTGGCCCGTGTCGTAGCAGGCTTTTCCAAGCAACGGCATCTTGCGCAGTGTATCCTTCATAATCCATTTGAATCGCTTGCGTATGTAGCCATACATAATGAATATGTCGAACATACCCTGATGGTTGGCAACGAATACGTAATTCTGGTCTTTCTTCACATATTTGTCGCGGTCGACAACCTTCACCGGGATAAGGAATATCCAACAGGTGAGCTTGCACCAGATGACAGCTGGGGTGTGGTCGGCGTTCTTTACCTTGAAATAGTGACCGAACAGGTCAATGATTATTGCTGTGATTGCAACAACTATAAGTGCGGCCCACCAAGCAAAAAGCACCTGATACAAAACGTAAAGCGGATGTAGGATTTTTCTTAACATAAATGCAAGTGTTAAAGTTTACGTTGTAAATATAGTGATTTTTTATGGATTTTTTTCAAATGCACGGCATTTATAGCGTCGCAAAGGTACATAATCTCTGCTTTTTGTTCTTTTAATGAGATGGTGTGGGGTGTTATCCGATGTTCTTGGTTATGAATTTACTGATTTCGTCGTGCGTCATCCTGCGGCGGCGTGCATAGTCGGCAAGTTGCTCTTCGTCTATTTTTCCTACGGCAAAATATTGCGCGGCCGGGTGTGCTATCATAATGCCGCAAACAGACGCGTGGGGCGTCATTGCGCCGTTGGAAGTGAGTGTTATGCCGGCATCCTTCAGTCCCAACAGGCTGTCAATAGTGAATATGATGCTTTGGTCGGGCAGTGAAGGGTAGCCCACGGCCGGGCGTATTCCTTGGTTCTTCTCGGAAAGCAACTCTTCAGTCGTCAGTCTTTCTTCGGGGGAGTATCCCCAAAGTCTTTCATCTGTGCGGACCATCTTGTGCAACAGTGTGGCCGTGGCTTCGGCAAGTCGGTCGGCAAGCGTTTGCGAAATGAGCCGCAGATAGTCGTCGTTGATATACTCTTTGCCCAAGGTGCTTTCTACACTTGTGGCAAAAAGCCCTATTCTGTCGCCCAGTGGTGATACGAAATCGCTGAGACAAAGGTTGTATTTTCCCTCTGTGCTGTGTTGCTGGCGGAGTAAGGGCAGTGTAGTCTCTTCAATGACGATGTCGTCTCCGTTGCTTTTGGCATTGCACAGGGCAAAGATGGCTGTGGTCTTGTGTTTTCCGCTCAACTCTTCAAGCATTTCTTTGGCGTCACTTATAATCTCATTCGCCTGTCTGTTTTCCCTTGTAATGCCCCAAGCGTGCAAAAAGTAGCCCCAATCTATAAATGGAGCTACTTCTGTTATCCCGAAACTAAAAATAAACCTTTTCATCGGTTGAAACGGAGTGCTTTCCCTCGTACATCTTCATTTATTACTCCCTCTTTGTAGGCGCATTCACCGTTTACCCAAGTCTGTTCAACGCTCCAGTTGAAGGTCATTCCCTCAAATGGGCTCCATCCGCATTTGCTGATGATGTCGGCAGTGGTTGTTGTGTGTGGCTTTTTGGGGTTCAGCAGTACAAAGTCGGCATTGAATCCCTTTTCAATGTAACCGCGTTTGTTTATGTTGAAAATCTTTGCAGGGGCGTGGCACATCTTCTCTACGAGTGTCTCAATGGAAATCTCCTTTTCATCGACCAATTTAAGCATAGCAAGCAGTGAAAACTGTATGCTTGGCATTCCCGATGCCGCCTTTAGCGCACCGCCTTTTTTGTCCTCGGGCAAATGGGGTGCGTGGTCGGTGCCTATGACGTCAACCTTGCCATCGTTCATTGCCTGGCGCAGTGCAGTGCGGTCTTTTGCGCTCTTTATTGCCGGGTTGCACTTTATTCTTGTGCCCAGTGCGGCATAATCGGCATCGCAGAATGTGAGGTGTGCCGGTGTCACCTCGGCTGTTATTCTCTTTTCGTCAGCATTCCCGACTGTCAGCAGTTCCAGTTCGCGTGCTGTGCTTATGTGCATCACGTGCAGGTGTGTGCCATATCTCTTTGCAAGCTCCACTGCACTTGCAGTGCTTTGGTAGCAGGCCTCCTCGCTGCGTATGACAGGGTGAAACCTTACATCGGGGTCTTCGCCTTCCGTCTCTTTTATGCGCCTGGTGTTCTCTGCAATTATAGAACTCTCCTCGCAGTGCACGGCAACCGGCATTTCAAGCCTTTTGGCCTCCTCAAAAATCTTCTCAAGTTCATTTTTCTTGTCTACAAGCATATTGCCTGTGCTTGAACCCATAAATAGCTTTATTCCGCAGATGTTCTTTGGGTTGAGTTTTGCAAAGTCGGACACATTGCTGTTTGTCGCACCAAAGAAGAATGAGTAATTGATGAGGCTGTCGTTTGCTGCTATCTTGAATTTGTCTTTCAGTGCCCCTATGGTCGTTGTCTGCGGCACAGTGTTAGGCATCTCCATAAACGATGTCACGCCGCCGGCCGCAGCGGCGCGGCTCTCTGTGGCAATGGTCGCCTTGTGGGTGAGTCCCGGCTCGCGGAAGTGTACGTGGTCGTCAATCACTCCCGGGATAAGGTATAGCCCTGTGGCTTCTATTATTTCGTCGCACTGGGCGCGCGGCAGCTCGTCGCCACGCAGAATTTCTACTATCTTGCCGTTGTTCACTACTATCGAACCACGGAACTGCTCGCCGTTGTTCACAATTGTGGGGTTACTGATAAGTGTGCGCATAGTTTTATCCGTTAAATGTCATATTTAGCAAAACGCTTGTCTTGTCATTCCGAACCTTGTGTGAGGAATCTAAAAACCCGATAAGATATCTCACGTACGTTCGATATGACAAAGCCGGTTGGCGGTTTTCTATTACTTCTTTTTGCGAAGATAGTGAAAAGGAACGATTAATCTTTTGAGACAGGTGAATATTTTGTTTTGTTGTTGCATAATTTGATTTTAACCGATATAATTGCAATAATCTCTGCAGAGCCTCTATGCGTGGGACGAGTGACAGTACAGTTCCTGCGCTTTTTTTGTGTTATGTATCATCCTCCTTTGTGGGAATTGGGGGCAGATGAGTGTTGTTGCCGATGAGCTGTGTTTGTGGTGGCAATGAATTGCTTGGAGTATTGCTGTGATTTGCGTCGATAGCATTCGTATATAAACAACGAGATTGCCATCAGGCAATCTCGTTGTTTATCTTCTCGGCAATCTCCTTGAACTCCTCGGGGGTGAGCTTTAGTTTGGGATTTGTGAAGAGCATATCCTTTTCGCTCTGCATTGGCACAAGGTGGATGTGCGCGTGGGGGACTTCAAGCCCCAGCACTGCCTGCCCGACCTTTATGCAGGGGAAAGCGCGCTTGATGCCCTGGGCAACCTTCTTTGCGAAAATCTGCATTGCGCCAATCTCCTCGTCGGTGAGGTCGAAGAAATAATCTACCTCGCGCTTGGGGATGACAAGGGTGTGTCCCTTTGCAAGCGGGTTGATGTCGAGGAATGCATAGAACTGCTCATTCTCGGCTACCTTGTAGCTTGGAATGTCGCCTGCGACAATCATTGAAAATATTGTTGCCATAATCCTTTATTAGAATGAGATGCTTGTGATTTCAAGGAAAAGCTTGCCCTGTGGCACGGTGATTTCGGCAACATCGCCAACCTTTTTGCCAAGGAGGCCTTTTGCAATTGGGGTGTTGATTGAAATCTTAGCCTCGCGCAGGTTTGCCTCGCTCTCGGGGACAATTGTATACTGCATTGTCGCGCCGGTCTTTGTGTTCTTGAGACCAACCTTTGTAAGTACCTGCACTGTGTCGTTGCTCAACTTTGTTGTGTCGATGATTTTTGCATCGGCAATAATGAGCTTGAGCTCGTTGATTCTCATCTCGAGCAGGCCCTGTGCCTCCTTTGCTGCATCGTATTCGGCATTCTCCGAGAGGTCGCCCTTGTCGCGTGCCTCGGCAATCTGACGAACAATTTCGGGGCGCTTGGCCTCGAGCTCCTTCAAATCGGCCAACAATTTCTTGTAGCCATCTTCTGACATATAACTCATAGTATCTTCGTATTAAAAACAGTAAAACAAAGGATTCCAACACGAGTGCTGGAACCCATTTCCCTTTATTTCTGTCGCAAAGGTAGCCCCTTTTAAATTATAAACCAAATTTAAATGGCTAAAAAATCTTACTTGTTATTTTTTCTAACCGGGATTGTTATTTTTTCAAAAGTTTCTCAATCTCCTTTTCTGTGTTTTCAATCTGTGCGTCGCGCAGGATAATCTCTCCGTCCCTGTTTATGAGAAAGAAAGTTGGAATTACCTGTACGTTGTAAAGGCTGGCGCTTGCGCCGCTTGCATCGCGTACACAGGTCCAGGGGAGGTTTGCTGCCGACTGCTGCCAAAAGTGTTCGCGCCTGTCGAGTGATACCTGAAATATCTCAAACCCTTTTTTGTTGTACTTCTCATACAACTCCCTCATTTTGATGTTGCGGCTGCTGATTTCGGTGTTCTCATAGAGTGTGAAATCCAGCAATATAACATTGCCGTTCATTGACGAGAGTGCGATGCTGTCGCCGTCGGTCTTTGGCAGCTTGATGTCGAACAGGTCTGTTATTTTAGCTTCTCTCTCCTCAACCTCCAGTTCAATCTGCTTGGGCTTTCGTGTGGCTCTCAGGCTCTGTTCGGCTATCTCGGTGATGTGCTTTGTGTGCTTTGTGTCGGGGTGTAGGCGCTGGAAATTTGTCGCAACTGCCGCAAAGCATCTGCTGTCGCTCTTGCTTGTTGCGGGGTTGAAGATTGGAGTGCCGGCAACTGTCAGTGTAAGTGCGTAATAGGCGCTTGCGCTCCCCGGTGCGGGTATTATGTATTGCTTGATGATATTCTCCTTGAATTCTTCCACAAGTGCTCTAATCTCTCTCTCGGTCTTCACAATTGCGGGTGATGTGCTCTTGGCCATACTTCTTACCTGCTCTTCAAGAGCATTCCTGAGCAATGTTATCTCTCTTATGCGCTGGTTCTCCTCATTGCCGTCGATGGTGTATCCCGATGCTAAATTCTCGCAATCGCCATTGATGGTTATTGTCTCAGTCGAGTCGGCAACAAAGACAATTGAGCCACTCCCTTCGATGCTTAAAAGATAAAAGTCGAAATGCTTGGGGCTTGCAATGTCGAAGGTGTAATTTCCCGTCTCGTTCAGTCTTGTTGTATCAATCTCCTTTGCGCCACTTTCGGCAATGTGGTATATACCTATTTTCTTGTCGGCACAGTTTGTGATGTTGCCTTTAACGGTGAATACAGGGCTTTTATCTTTGTTATTGCAAGAGCAGAAAAGTACCGTGGCTATTGCGAAGGCCGAAAAAAATGTCAGTATTCTATTTAAATTCCTCATAATTATAAAAAATGTGTTTTTTTCCGTGCAAAGATAGTTAAAATGTGGAAAAATGTATATCTTTGCGAGAATTACAATTAAAATTTCGTTTTAATAAAGAAAAAATATGAATGTTGTTACAAAAAATGTGGCCTTGCCCGATGGTCGTGTAATCACCATTGAGACAGGTAAGCTTGCAAAGCAGGCTGACGGCGCAGTTATGCTGCGTTTGGGCAATACGATGTTGTTGGCCACAGTGTGTGCGGCGAAGGATGCTGTGCCAGGAACCGATTTTATGCCTTTACAGGTAGAGTACAAAGAGAAATATGCTGCGTTTGGCCGCTTCCCCGGTGGTTTTACAAAGCGTGAGGGAAAGGCTTCGGATTATGAAATCCTTACTTGCCGTTTGGTTGACCGCGCTCTGCGTCCTCTTTTCCCCGATAATTACCACGCCGAGGTTTATGTGAACATTGTGTTGTTCTCGGCCGACGGTGTCGATATGCCCGATGCTTTGGCAGGTCTTGCTGCTTCTGCTGCGTTGGCAGTGTCAGACATTCCATTCGGTGGCCCAATCTCTGAGGTGCGCGTTGCACGCATCGGTGGCGAGTTTGTTGTCAACCCTACATTCGCACAGCTCGAGGAGGCAGATATGGACATTATGGTTGCCGCTACATACGACAACATTATGATGGTTGAGGGTGAGATGAAAGAGGTGTCGGAGAACGATCTGCTCGAGGCAATGAAGGTTGCTCACGAGGCTATCAAGGTTCACTGCAAGGCGCAGATGGAACTTATGGAAGAGGTTGGCTCAACCGTTAAGCGCGAGTATTGCCACGAGGTTAACGACGAGGAACTCCGCGCAATGGTACACGATGCTTGCTATGCAAAGGCATACGCAGTTGCTGCAAGCGGCAACAACGACAAGCACGGTCGCGCTGCAGCGTTCGACGCAATAAAGGAGGAGTTCAAGGCACAGTTCACCGAGGAAGAGCTCGAGGAGAAGGGTGCTCTCATCGACCGCTACTATCACGATGTTGAGAAGGAGGCTATGCGCCGTTGCATTCTCGACGAGGGCAAGCGTCTCGATGGTCGCAAGACAACCGATATCCGCCACATCTGGTGCGAGGCCGGTTATCTCCCGGGTCCTCACGGTTCTGCAGTCTTCACACGTGGCGAGACACAGTCGCTCACAACCGTTACTCTTGGTACAAAGCGCGATGAGAAGATCATCGACGACGTAATGAACCAGGGTACAGAGCGCTTCCTGCTCCACTATAACTTCCCTCCATTCTCAACAGGCGAGGCTCGTCCACAGCGTGGTGTAGGCCGTCGTGAGATTGGTCACGGTAACCTTGCTTGCCGTGCGTTGAAGAATATGATTCCTGCCGACTATCCATACTGCGTACGCGTGGTTTCAGATATTCTTGAGTCTAACGGTTCATCTTCAATGGCAACTGTTTGTGCCGGTACATTGGCGCTTATGGATGCCGGTGTAAAGATTAAGAAACCGGTATCAGGTATCGCAATGGGTCTCATCAAGAACGCCGGCGAGGAGAAATATGCAGTCCTCAGCGATATTCTCGGTGACGAGGATCACTTGGGCGATATGGACTTCAAGGTGACAGGTACTGTTGACGGTATCACTGCAACACAGATGGATATCAAGGTCGATGGTCTTTCTTACGAAATCCTTGAGAAAGCTTTGAATCAGGCACGCGAGGGTCGTATGCACATCCTCGGCAAGATTACCGAGTGCATTGCCGAGCCACGCGAGGAACTCAAACCACACGCTCCACGCATTGAGACAATGCGCATTCCTAAGGAGTTTATCGGTGCTGTCATTGGCCCCGGTGGCAAGATTATCCAGGGTATGCAGGAGGAGACAGGTGCTACAATCTCTATCGAGGAAATCGATGGCGAGGGCGTTATCGAAATCGCTGCAAACAACGGCAAGTCAATCAACGATGCAATTGCAAAGATTCGCGCCATCGTTGCAATCCCCGAGGCCGGCGAGGTTTACGAGGGTACAGTGCGCAGCGTGATGCCTTATGGTGCGTTCGTTGAGTTTATGCCGGGCAAGGATGGCTTGTTGCATATCTCAGAGATTGACTGGAAACGCTTCGAGACAATGGAGGAGACCGGTATCAACGAGGGCGACAAACTTCAGGTTAAGCTTTTGGATATTGACCCCAAGACAGGCAAGTTCAAGCTTTCCCGCAAGGTTCTCCTTGAGAAGCCCGAGGGTTACGAGGAGCGTGAGCGTCGTCCACGCCGTGAGCGCGAGCCACGTCGTCCTAATAACGACAAACAGTAATGAATGTAAATGACTAAAAAGCGAACTTCTGCGTTATGCTTGTCCTAAAAATCCCTCATTTACTTCAAGTAAACTGCGGTTTTTAGGCCTTCACAAGCCTTGAATTTCATTTTTTTATTCATTTCCATACAAGATGAGGGTGACTGATATGTGACAGTTGCCCTCAATCTTTTTTATATATAAGGTCTGGCTGCTGTTACATTTTCTGGTTAATATTGTTAAAAAAACGGCTCTACCCGATATATGGAATTTAGATTTTGTATATATTCGCAGAGTAAAATAAATACACATATATATGAAGAAGATAAGAGCAGCCATAGTGGGCTATGGCAACATAGGAAAATATACATTGCAGGCGCTCAATGCAGCGCCCGATTTTGAGGTGGCCGGCGTTGTTCGCCGTTCGGGAGCCGAGAATCTCCCCGCAGAACTCGAGGGATATGATGTGGTAAAGGATATCCGAGAGTTGGGTGATGTTGATGTTGCCATCCTGTCAACACCTACACGCAGCGTTGAAAAGTATGCAAAGGATATCCTTGCATTGGGTATAAACACTGTCGACAGTTTCGATATCCACTCAAAAATCCTCGATTTGCGCCGTTCATTGGGCGAGAGTGCCGAGGCCGGCAACGCTGTGTCGATAATCTCTGCCGGTTGGGACCCGGGTAGTGACTCGGTAATCCGCACCCTGCTTGAGGCCATTGCTCCAAAGGGCATCACATACACCAACTTCGGTCCGGGTATGAGTATGGGACATACTGTTGCCGTAAAGGCAATAGAGGGCGTGAAGGCTGCACTCTCTATGACAATCCCTGTCGGTACAGGAATACATCGCCGTATGGTATATGTCGAGATTGAGGACGGGTATGATTTCAATCAAGTTGCAGCGGCCATAAAGGCCGACCCATACTTTGTCAATGACGAGACTCACGTGAAAGAGGTTCCTTGTGTTGATGACCTGCTTGATATGGGACACGGTGTCAACCTCACACGCAAGGGTGTTTCGGGTACTACACAGAACCAGCTCTTCGAGTTCAATATGCGAATAAACAATCCGGCGCTCACAGCACAAGTGCTTGTGTGCTGTGCTCGTGCAACAATGCGTCAGGCTCCCGGTTGTTACACAATGATTGAAATCCCGCTCATAGACCTTCTTTACGGCGATAGGGAACAGCATATTGCACACCTTGTATAAAGCTCTCAGAGAAGAAAGTATTTAAGAGAATGCTTATTGATAGTTAAAAAGCAGAAACGAATGGCATAAAGTTGTTGTTCGTTTCTGCTTTTTTGTTATTTTCGCGGTCTATCTTGAAAACTGTTGCTATGAGTAAAGAACCGAGAGCCTCGTTTGGAGGCAAATTGAGCGTGATATTGGTGGCGGCCGGCAGTGCCATCGGCCTGGGAGCATTGTGGCGTTTTCCATATATTGCCGGCAAGCACGGTGGGGCAGCCTTCTTGCTTGTATTTCTTTTGAGTGTGCTTGTTGTGGGCATTCCCGCAATGATTGCCGAGTTTGCAGTAGGGCGCAGGACAAATAAAAATGCCGTCGGTGCATTCCGTTCCCTCTCCACACGTTGGAGCTGGTTGGGCTACAGCGGAGTGCTTGGCGCGTTGCTCATATCGGGCTATTACTATCTGATTGCAGGCTGGTCGCTGGAGTATTTTGTAAACTCCATAACGGGCTCAATATTCAACTCCGACCTCTCTTTCAAGGAGCAGTTCGCATTGTTTCAAGGTTCGTGGAGGCCTTTGATATATGGTGTGCTGTTCATATTGATGACTCATTTCATTGTTTCGAGGGGAGTGGAAAAGGGTATTGAAAAGGCTGCAAAGATTATGATGCCCGCACTCTTTGTCATACTCATTGTAATGGCCGTGCGAGTTGCTTTTATGCCCGGTGCAACCGAGGGATACAAGTTCTTCTTCTCGTGCGACTTTGCCGAGGCGTTCAAAGCCGATACCATAATGATGGCCATTGGTCAGGCATTCTTTTCGCTCTCTGTGGGAATGGGTTGTATGGTCACCTACGCATCATACTTCAAGAAGGACAATAATATGGTGTCTACATCATTGAATGTGTCGCTGCTCACTCTTGTGGTCTCTGTACTTGCCGGGCTTGTCATTTTTCCGGCAGTCTTCAGCGCCGGTCTTGAACCGACTGAGGGTCCTTCGCTTGTCTTTGTTACACTGCCCGAGATTTTCAAGGGGATGCCATTGCCGTCGCTGTGGTCGGCAATATTCTTTCTTCTTGTTATCCTTGCATCACTCACCTCTACCATATCGTTCCACGAGGTTCTCACTGCTTACGCCGCCGAGGAGTTCAAGCTATCACGCAAGAGTGGAGCGCTTGTCACAACTGTCGTGTCAATAGCGTTGAGTGCTGTCACATTCTTCGGGCTTTTTGGGGTTGATTTCTTTACGATTTTTGATAATATCACAGCCAATGTGCTTATGCCGCTTGGGGCGATGTTTACCTGTATCTTTGTGATGTGGTTTATGAAAAAAGGGTTTATGCGTGAGGAGATTACCAATAACGGGCAGTGCAACAACAGAGTGGTGGCAACCTTGCTTTTTATGCTGCGCTTTATAACACCGTTGCTGATATTCTATATATTCATCAAGAACTTCCTATGATTGAGTAAACGGGTGAGATACGAATCCCATACGACAATAGGGTGACCACGGTCACCCTATTGTCGTATTAATCACTATAATAGACTCTCTTTATCCTTTCCGATACCGATGTCAGCACTTCGTAAGGTATTGTCTCAAGCCAATCGGCAATTGTCGTTACCGGTAACTGCGGACCAAAAATCTCTACAATATCCCCCTCTTTGCAGTCGATGTCCGTGACGTCAACCATACAGACATCCATACAGATATTTCCTATGTATGGCGCTCGCTTGCCGTTGATGATGCAGTAGCCTTTGCCATTGCCCAAGTGACGGTTGAGCCCGTCGGCATATCCTATTGGCAGTGCGGCAATGCGTGATGCACGTTTCAACACCCCCTTGCGGCTGTAGCCTACAGTTTCGTCGGCCGGTACGTCGCGCATCTGCAAGATGATGGTCTTTAGTGTTGAGATAGGGCGAAGGTTCTTGTTCTCTTCAGTGGGAGATATACCATAAAGACCTATTCCCAAGCGGACAATGTCCATTCTTGCATCAGTAAAGCGTTCTGTGCCGGCGCTGTTGCATATATGCCGTAAAATCTTGTGCCTGAACGCCTGTTGCAGTGTCTCGGCTGCAGTACTGAAACGTTGCAACTGTTGTTTTGAAAAGTCGTCGAACAGCGGGCTGTCGCTACCTGCAAAATGCGAGAATATCGAGCGTGGTGTCAGTGTCGTTTGCTGTTTCAGCAACTCTACAACAGCCGGAATTTCTTCCGGCATAAAACCAAGGCGGTGCATTCCCGTATCAACTTTTATGTGCACAGGGTAATCAGTTATTCCTTCGCGGCGTCCGGCTTCAATGAGCGACCTCAACATTCCAAAGCTATAAACCTCCGGCTCGAGTTTGTTCTCGAACAGTGTACCAAAAGAACTCGGCTCCGGGTTCATTACGATTATTCCGGTTGTGATGCCCTCTTTGCGCAGTTCTGCCCCTTCGTCGGCAACAGCCACTGCAAGGTAGTCGATGTTGCACTCCTGTAATGTGCGTCCTACCTCCAATGCTCCGGCTCCGTATGCTCCGGCCTTTACCATACAGATGGTTTTTGTCTCGGCATCAAGGCTGTTGCGGTAGTAGTTGAGATTGTCGCGCAGAGCATTGAGGTTCACCTCCAGGATTGTCTGGTGCACCTTCTTCTCAAGCACTTCGGTCACATCCTCAAAATGGAATGAGCGTGAGCCTTTTATCAGGATGCATTCACGTTGTATATCTCTTAGAACCTGTGAAGTAAGCAACTCCTTTGTGTCCGTAAAAAAGTGACACTCCATTCCTGTGTTGCAGAAAATATGCGCCTGTGACGATATGTCACTGCCTATGCCGATGAATTTCTCTATTCTATGCTCTTTGAGGCACTTGATGACATTGCTGTATAGCGTGGAGGCTCTCTCGCCTGTCTGCTTTATATCGGCAAGGATGAGTGTGCGTTTCAGCTCCGGTCTTGTCTTGCAACGTCGCTCCATAAAGTCGAGAGCGATATCCAGTGAGGCTGTGTCCGAGTTGTAGCTGTCGTTTATTATCATACAGCTATTCTTGCCCTCCTTTACCTCAAGACGCATTGCTATGGGTTCAAGCTGTGCCATACGCTCGGCAATGGTCTTTGGCGGTATCATCAGGTAGAGTGCTGCTGCAAGGCAGTTGATGGAGTTCTCAATGGAGGCGTTGTCAATAAAAGGTATGCGATAGCTGCCCTCGATAGTCAGGTAACGGTAATTTATGATTGTGCTCTCCTCCTCTGTAGTTACCGATGCAATGTAGAGTGGGCGTTCTGCATCTGTTCTTGACCAGGCTATCTCGCGTGACGGCAGTATGGAGTGAGCAATGCAGTCGGACAGGGCAGGGTCGTCGGCATTGTATATGATTATGTCGCATTCGCTAAGCAATAATAGCTTCTCTGCGCACTTTTGCTGCAATGTGTTGAAGTTCTCTTGGTGTGCTCCGCTTATATTTGTTATTATGCCTATTGTCGGCTTTATTATCTGCTGCAGCTTGCCCATCTCCTGGCTTTGTGATATGCCGGCCTCAAAGATGCCTAACGTGCTTTCCTCTCCAAGCATCCACACCGAGAGAGGTACGCCTATCTGTGAGTTGTAGCTGCGTGGTGAGCGGGTTACATTGTAACTCCCGGCTGTGAGCTGGTAGAGCCACTCCTTTACAATGGTCTTTCCATCACTGCCTGTAATGCCCACTATGGGTATGTCGAACAAGGAACGGTGGTGCCTGGCCAGTGTCTGCAATGCTGCTAGAGTGTTGTCTGTGATGATGAAATTTGCGTCATCGATATCTGCAAGGCCGGCTGTGTCGCTCACAACAAAGTTTCTTACGCCTTTGTTGTACAGTCCTTTGATGTAGTTGTGTCCATTGCCGTGTTTCGTTTTGAGTGCAAAGAACATTGTCTCTTCGGGGAACGAGAGCGAACGGCTGTCTGTCAGCAAACGTGTCACCTTGCGGTCCGGGGTTGCAAGTTTACCTTCGGCCTTCAATATATTCTTTATCTGTTCAACAGTGTATTGCATTGTATTTTCTCTTTTTCGAAATCTATATATGGATGCTCTTTCTCGACAGCCTCAATCTTTTGCAGTATCTGTGCAATGAATTGTGTGTATGAGGCAGACTCCGGGTCAAAAGGCCTGTGTGCCAGTCCACGTGTAATCTCTGCGGTCTTTGTGTTCAGCAGCCTTGTCTCTTTGCTGAAGTAGCACTTGTCAAAACACTCCCAAATGTATTCGATGGCCTTTGCCGACGGGTGCAACATATCATCTGCATAAAATCTGTAATCCCTAAGTTCGTCCATCATAATCTCGTATGAAGGAAAATAGGCGGTGTTGTTTGGGAGTGTCTGTGCTATCCTGTCAATGGCAAGCAACAGTGTAGCCTTGCTTTTCTGGTTGTCGTGGGCGCCGTCGCGCAAATGGCGTATGGGGCTTACGGTGAACAGGAACTTTACTTTGGGGTTGATGGCTATAATGCGTTGCATTACATTCAAGAGTCTCTCTGTTATACTCTCTAGCCCAAGCAGCGTGCGCGTGAAACAGTTGCCCGGCAGTTTGTGGCAGTTGCCAACGATGGCATTGTCGCTTTTGCGCGTATATGCGTATGCGGTGCCCAGTGTGATGATGATTGTGTCGCACTCACCAATGGCGCCGTGGGCTTTCAGGAGTCTTTTGTTGATACCGTCAATCAGCTGCGCCTTGCTGTTGCTTGAGAAGTCGCTGTGATGCAGGATGCTGTGCCACTTGCCGTTGTGCTCGAAGATTTCGGGTGAGTCGTTTTCGAACGGTGTCCCGTCGATAATCCTTGAAAGTACTGTCTCTATCGACAATGGGTTGTATTGCACGCCGAAAGGATTTACATCGACATTGAACTTGTTGTCGAGCAAGACAGTGCCGATGTTGCCGGCAAAACAGGAGCCGATAAGCATCAGCCTGCTTTTGTGTGAAATTTCCAATGTGCCACAGGGCAATCCGACGGGTGTGGTGAAAAGCATCGTATCAAGTAATTTGTATGCAAAAATAATCAACTTCATCAAGATTTGTAATATCTTTGCAACAAATTTGTTTTTTATGACTATATTTACAGCAGTCATTTTGGTCACAATTGTGTGCTTATGGTACAATTGCAGTTGTGGCTGTTTTGCTGTTGTAATAGAATATTGGATTTCAAATGGAAAAAGAGATAAAATATCCGTTGCTTGCAACCATCAACACTCCGGCCGACTTGCGTAAGTTGCCCGAGGACCAACTCGAACAGGTGTGTTGTGAATTGCGAGGCTTCATCATTGATTCGCTTGCGAACAATCCCGGTCATTTTGCCTCCAGTCTTGGTTCGGTTGAACTGACCGTGGCTTTGCATTATGTATTCTCTACACCGGATGACAAGCTTGTCTGGGACGTGGGGCATCAGGCATACGGCCATAAGATACTTACCGGGCGTCGCGACCGTTTCCACACTAACCGCAAGCTGAACGGAATAAAGCCGTTTCCCTCGCCCGAGGAGAGTGAGTACGATGCTTTTGTAGCAGGACACGCCTCAAATTCAATTTCGGCCGCATTGGGTCTTGCCGTGTCGGCGACAATGAAGGGTAGTGATGAACACGTGGTGGCGATAATTGGCGATGGCTCTATGAGCGGTGGCTTGGCATACGAGGGGCTCAACAATCTTGCGAACACAAAAAGCAATCTGTTGATAATACTCAACGACAATAATATGTCCATCGACAAGAGTGTGGGCGGAATGAGCCAGTTGCTCATCTCAATGCACTCGTCAAGGGCATACAACAAGATACGTTACAGCATTGCCAAGGCTTTGAAAAAAGTTGGTATTCTCAACGAACAGCGTGCCAATGCCCTCATACGTTTCAACAACGGTTTGAAGGCTATGCTCTTCAAACAGAATAACTTCTTCGAGGGAATGAGTGCCCGTTATTTCGGTCCCATAAATGGCCACAATGTACTTGAACTCGTGCGTATGCTCAGGAGCATAAAGGATATGAAAGGTCCTCGAATGCTCCATATCCACACTGTCAAGGGCAAGGGCTGGGAACCTGCCGAGAAGAATGCTACCGTGTGGCATCAGCCTGGTATTTTCGATGTTGAGACAGGTGAACGCATAGTGGCCGAGGGTGGTACTCCCCGTTTCCAGGATGTCTTTGGCGAGACGCTTGTCGAGCTTGCTAAAAGCGATGACAGAGTAGTGGGAATAACCCCGGCAATGCCGACAGGTTGTTCTATGAACAAGTTGATGAATGTCTTCCCTGAACGCTTCTTCGACGTCGGTATAGCCGAGGGGCACGCCGTAACCTTCTCTGCCGGTTTGGCAAAGGGGGGAATGTTGCCGTTCTGTAACATATACTCTTCGTTTATGCAACGCGGTTATGACAACCTTATTCACGATGCTGCGTTGCAACGTCTTGATATGGTGCTTTGTCTTGACAGGGCGGGCATTGTCGGCGAGGATGGCCCGACACACCACGGTGCATTCGACCTGGCCTATCTGCGTCCGGTGCCAAACATAACAATCTCTTCGCCATACGACGAATGTGAGTTGCGTCGTTTGATGTACACGGCTGTGCAGCCGGGTATGGGAACATTTGTCATACGTTATCCGCGTGGCAAAGGCAACCTTGTCGATTGGCGTTGCCCGTTAGAGACTGTAAAAGTGGGTACAGGCCGCAAATTGACTGCCGGTAGCGACGTGGCGTTCCTTACCATCGGCCCAATTGGCAAGTTGGTACAGCAGGCACTGCAGGCTGCTGCCGATAATGGCGTGAGCGTAGCCCACTATGATATGCGTTTCCTTAAACCTGTCGACGAGGACATTCTCCGTGAGGTGGGTGAGAATTTCAAATACATTGTAACACTGGAGGATGGAACTGTCAAGGGTGGCTTGGGTAGTGCTGTCACCGAATATATGGCGCAGAACGGTTACGCTCCGAGGATTAAGGTCTTGGGTATTCCCGACTCCTTCATTGAACACGGAACGCCCGAGCAACTATACAAGATATGCGGAATGGATGCCGATAGTGTTTTGAGGGCATTTATGGAATTCAAGGAGCTGTAATTGTTTATAAGACACAGGCTTTGCCTGTTTTTGTATAAAGGTTGATTTTATGAGAATTGTCATTGCCGGTGCAGGCGCTGTGGGTACACACCTGGCCAAGATGCTTTCTGCCGAGAATGAAAATGTGGTTCTGCTTGATGAGAGCGAGGAGAAGTTGGGCAAAATGGAGACATCGTTCGACCTCCAGACGATTGTCGGCGACCCTACAAAAATATCGGCTTTGAACAATGCCGGAGTTTCCGGTGCCGACCTCTTTGTGGCAGTTACCCCCGACGAGAGCCGTAATATAACAGCTTGTATTCTTGCTCACTATCTTGGCGCTGCAAAAACCATTGCACGAATAGATAACTACGAGTATCTGCTTCCCAAACACAAGGAGTATTTCTCCTCATTGGGTGTCGATTCGCTCATCTACCCCGAGCAACTTGCTGCCGAGGAGATTGCCACCAGCATCAAGTATAGTTGGGTGCGTCAGTTGTTGGAGTTCGGCAACAGTGCACTTGTTATGGTAGGTGTGAAGGTCAGGGAGAACGCGTCGATAATAAACACACCGTTCAAGGATTTGCCACACGATATTCCTTATCACATTGTGGCTATACAGCGAGGTGACGAAACAATTATTCCGCGTGGAAACGACTGCATCATACCAAATGATATCGTCTGTTTTATGACTACTCACGAGAATATCCCTTATATTCGCCAAATATGTGGCAAGGAGCAATTCTCAGAGGTCAAGAGCATTATCATAATGGGTGGTAGCCGCATTGCTGTGCGCACCACAAAACTGATACCCGATGATATTGATGTCAAAATCATTGAGAGCGACCTCAACCGTTGTCATAAGTTGCTTGAACTTGTGGACGACGAGGTGATGGTTATTAACGGCGATGCCCGCGACCCCGAACTGTTGCGTAGCGAGGGCATTGCGAATACAGATGTCTTCATCGCTCTCAGCGATAACTCCGAGACGAACATTCTGGCTTGTCTTGCAGCAAAGCGTGCCGGTGTGTGCCGTGCCGTTTCGGAGATTGAGAACATCGACTACATCTCAATGGCCGAGAAGATGGATATCGGTTCGGTCATCAATAAAAAGAAATTGGCTGCTAGCACAATTTTCCAGATGATGCTAAAGACGGATGTCTCGAGTGTGAAGTGTCTGACGTTCATTCAAGCGGTGGTGGCAGAGTTCCCGGTGCACGAGAATGACCTCATAACACGTAAACCAGTGAAGAGCCTGGGCTTGCCCGATGGTGCAAATATCGGTGGACTGATACGCAATGGTGTGGGAGTGCACGTTACCGGTAATACGATGATTGAGCCGGGCGACCACGTCATTTTCTTCTGTCTGGAGCGCGTGCTCAAAAAGTTGGAAAAATATTTCAGGTAGAGTATGTTTCACCCTAAAGTAATATTCCGTATTCTTGGAATGTTGCTCTTCATTGAAGCGGCGTTCCTTTTGGGAGGTGTTGCAGTCTCGCTGTACTATGGCGAGGCAACGCTTAAACCGCTGCTCTATTCGTTGGGTATAATAGTGCTTGCGGGGCTTTCGCTTGTGACATTCTTCAAGGGTGGCGAAAGGAGTATATCCCGCAAGGACGGTTATGTTGTCGTGACGTTGTGTTGGGTTGTCTTTTCGCTCTTCGGCACATTGCCCTATATGCTCACGGGCAGCATTCCAACCTTCACCGATGCTTTCTTTGAGACAATGTCGGGTTTTTCTACAACGGGTGCTACAATCCTGCAGGATATTGAGGCATTGCCAAAGTCTATCCTCTTTTGGCGTATGATGACGCACTGGGTAGGTGGCTTGGGTATTGTGTTCTTTACCGTGGCGGTGTTCCCGATGTTCGGTTTGAATGATGTCAATCTTTTCTCGGCCGAATCGGTAGGTCCCATACGCTCTAAACTGCATCCACGCATTTCTGTTACGGCACGTTGGATATTGACAATATATATAGCTCTTACCATAGCCTGTACCGTGTCGCTACGTATTGCCGGGATGGGATGGTTCGATGCAGTGTGTCACTCAATGTCCACTATTGCAACCGGTGGATTCTCTACCAAGCAGGCAAGCATTGCTGCTTTTGACTCGCCGGCAATAGAGTATGTACTCACATTCTTTATGTTCGTCTCGGGTGTGAATTTATCGTTGCTCTACCTTGCTATTTTCAAGGTGCGTCCAATGGCGCTGTTGCGCGATACCGAGTTCAAGACCTATCTGATGGTGGCTGCTGCGTTTTCCGTGATTATTGGAGTGGCGCTTGTTTTTACTTCCGATTTAGGTGTCGAGGGCTCGTTGCGTGCTTCGCTGTTCCAGGTGGTGTCGTTGCAGACAACTACCGGTTTTGCAACGGTCAATTATGCCGTTTGGATGCCGCTTTTGTGGCTGTTGCTCTGTGCGCTGATGTTCATCGGCGCTTGTTCGGGCTCAACATCCGGTGCTATGAAGTGTGCCCGTATATCAATCCTGTATAAGGTGATGTGGAATGAGTTCAAGCGCATTGTTCACCCAAATGCAGTTATTCCGGTGCGAATGACCGGCCGCATAATTCCATCATCTGTTCAGTCGGCAATCCTTGCCTACACGGTAATATATATATTTATGCTTGTGGCCGGGTTGTTTGTGAATATGGCTTTTGGTGTGGATTTCCTTGATGCCTTCAGCCTTTCGGTGGCGTCTGTGGGTAATGTGGGTCCGGCGCTTGGCAATTATGGCCCAATGGATTCTTTTGCGCCACTGCCGGCTGTGGTAAAGTGGTTCAGTGCATTCCAGATGCTTGTCGGCCGTCTTGAATTCTTTGCAGTGCTGTTGCTTTTGACTCCGGTGTTCTGGAAAAGAAGATAAGCGGTGTATATACGTCAAGAAATATATTACAAAAAGGTTCCCTGAAAAGGATTTTTTTCTAAATCAAATGAAGCAGAAGTCCACGACTTCTGCTTCATTTGATTGTACCTAACAATTTTTCTATGTCTGCTTTCAACCGCTTGTAGGGTGGTGCGCTCTTGTAGTCGGTGTTCTTGCTGAGCATTGTCGCTACGTCGCACTGGCTGTGGCGGTAGGATGCAAGTTCGTTGTTATATTGTTGCCGGTGATAGGCGTAACGCTCTATCTCCTCCTCGCGCTTGCTGCGCAGGTGACGGCACACGGGTTGCATAATGCGCATTGTCACACCGTTCATAATGTGGTGCCCCTGTATGTAGAAATATGTCTCGTCGGGGTTGATGCCAAGCGTGGCAAGCTCTTCATCCAGTTTTTTATACTCCTCGCCCATTGTGGGGAACTGTTTTTCCAATAGTTTTATGTTGTGGTTCACGCGGTTACTCAATTGTTGGAGTGAATTTGCCGGGTTGGCGACGGTGAACGATGACAGGCGTACAATTTCGCAGAACCGTAGCAGGCTCATTGTCTTTGTGTCCTTGTGCCGGTAGAGCAGAATGTTCCAAACGAACAGTGGGTAACAGATGCGTGAGTAGAGCTTGAAGAACTCCTTGAAGTCAATGACGTTGCTGTCGTTCTGTGTGCATAGTACGCACACCTGCTTCAGACTGTCGGCAAAGCAGCGGAAATTCTCTATGGAGTAGGCGTATGTGTGCAGTATGTATCTGTTTTCGAGCATCTGCCGCGAAGTTGATGTTGCGCCTTGCAACAGATAGTCGTAGTCGCTGTCGACACAGGCTATCATATTGCGTCCGTAGGCTTTGCCAAGCAGGTTCATCATAGCCTGTTTCTTGCCTTTTGTGAGTTTGCTGCGTGCCGGCAGCATTATCTCGAAATGTATCTTGTCGCTCTCATACTCGTTGAAAACGGAACGCCAAAAAGAGATGTCGTCATAGCTCTCGACGTATGCTATGATGCGTTGTGCGGCTCTCTTGGGGCGCAGTGAGTTTGCCGCCTCTACAAAACTTGAGTTGAGATATTCTGTAAGCCTTTTCATATCTCAGTTATGTTTATTCTTGCCTTTTAGAGGATTTATTTCAACTCTTTGCTCTTTGCTCTTTACTCTTTACTCTTTACTCTTATCTTGTTATGTCTTCAATCTCTGTTACAGCATCCATCCATCCGTCCATAATTATCGCGGGGGAGTGTGTACACAATATAATCTGCGTGTTGGGGTTTAGTGTGCGCACAAGGCTTATGAGACGTTGCTGCCATTCGATATGCAGTGAAATCTCGGGCTCGTCCATAAGTATTACGCCGGGGCGGTTCTCCTGCACAAGGGCTGTGAGCAGAATGACAAGCATCTGTTTTTCGCCCGATGAGAGCACGTATGGCGATAGTCTTTCACCATATTGGTTGAAGAATATCTCGTTGCTGTCGCGTGCTATGGTCTTTGCTGTGGGGGCAAACAATTCGTCGATAAGGTCCTGGAACTGTTTCTTGGGCTTTGTCAGTTCTGTGGCAAGGCGTTGGTCGTCGGGGTTGCCGCTTGTGAGCAGTGAGATAATTCTGTTGCCCACGTTCACCTGGTAGTTGAGATAGCGGCGCTGGAGATTGTAGAGTTGCCAATCGAGCTCTGTGCGTATATCGGCGCCGGGTATCTTTTCGAGCATATCGCCATTCATTATCGGACGGTCTATGCTGCTGATGATGTCGAAGTTGATGCTTGTGGCATCATCCGGGTAGAATGTTATCCTTACACCATCTTCGGGGGTGCTTGTCAGCAACCCTTTGCGCATTATCTTCAGGTGGCGTGCCGAGCGGTTGATGATTGTGCTTTTTCCCACGCCATTGCTTCCGCTCAGTATGTTTACATCGGGGCGCAGTTCCCAAAAGATATGTTTGCGATTGCTCCACAACGAATCAATCTCAATGCTCTTTATGTATTGTGCCATCTTTTCCATAATGCATTATTTTCTGTTGCAAGCAAATTTATACATTGTTTGTGTAAATTCAAATAGTGGAAAGTGAATTATATTTAAAATTATAAAAATATTTGTCCCGTTTTGCTCTTTTGGCGTCAATTGTTTTTATATTTGTGTATCACTATAAAAAACAGATTGTATGATACGTGTTTTCTGCAAGAACAATGGCGTGACAAAAGAGTTCCACAGCGGAGTCTCGTTGCTCGATGTGTATGATGCAATGGGGCTTGATATGCCATACGGCGTGATTGCCGCACGTGTGAATAATGTTACAGAGGGGTTGGCGTTGAGGCTTAACCGCCATAAGGATGTGGAGTTCATAGATGTGCGCAGCGACGATGGAATGCGTATGTATGTCCGTTCGCTCACATTCATATTTATGAAGGCTATGAATGAGCTCTTTCCGGGCGAGACGGTGCGTTTTGAGAATGCTATTTCAAAAGGCTACTACTGTCGTATGGATATCCCGGTGAGTGACGAGCAGGTCGCTATGGTGAGAGAGAAGATGCGTCGCATTGTGAACAGTGATATCCCGTTCAAAAGGGTGGAGTGTCACACAACCGAGGCAATTGATATTTTTGAACGCATAGGCCGTGTGGACAAAGTGCGTCTGCTCGAGACATACGACCATCTTTATACAAGCTATTACGAGCTTGACGGGTATGTCGACAGCTACTATAACGGTCTGGTGCCCTCCACCGGTTATATAAAACTGTTTGAAATTGAAAAGTATGACGACGGCATCCTTTTGCGTATTCCAAACAAGGAACGTCCGACAGAGCTTGAGGATAAAGTGCCGCAGGAGAAATTGCACGACCTCTTTGAGGAGCGTTTGCAGTGGCATCAGAAGATGGGTGTTGAGACAATAGGAGATTTCAACAAGGCTGTGCGTGCCGGCTATGGAATAGACCTGGTGAATGTGTCCGAGGTGTTGCAGGAACGCCGTCTGTCGCAGATTGCCGATGAAATACTGCATCGCAATGCAAAGGTTGTGCTCATTGCCGGGCCTTCATCATCGGGCAAGACAACTTTCAGCAAGCGTTTGAGTATACAGCTGCTTGCTTGCGGGCTGAAACCATACGCGATATCGCTTGATGACTATTTTGTGAACCGCACGCATACTCCCCGCAAACCCGATGGAGACTACGATTTCGAATCGATATATTCCATAGACCTTCCGTTCTTCAACGAGTCGTTGAGCCGTATGCTCCGTGGCGAGGAGGTGGATGTCCCGACGTATAATTTCAAGACCGGTGAACGTGAGTTCAACGGCAAACGCTTGAAACTGACGCCTCAGATGGTGCTTGTGATTGAGGGTACGCACGCATTGAACCCGATGCTTACTTCTCAGGTTGCTGATGGCGACAAGTTCCGCATATATGTATCGGCATTGACTTCGATAAAACTCGATTATCACAACTACATATCGACATCCGACAACCGCTTGCTGCGCCGTATGATACGTGATGCAAAGTATCGTGGCTATTCGGCACAAGAGACTATTATGCGTTGGCCGGATGTGCGTCTCGGTGAGGAAAAATGGATATTCCCTTACCAAGAGAATGCCGATGTGATGTTCAATTCCTCACTTTTCTATGAACTTGCTGTTTTTAAGGCGCAGGCCGAACCTATGCTTCGTGCTGTGCCCGAGAACTGCTCCGAATACTCCGAGGCGCAAAGGCTTTTGCGATTTTTGGATTATATTGTACCTTTGCAGGACAAAGAATTGCCACCCACATCCTTGGCGCGTGAGTTCTTGGGCGGCAGCAGTTTCAAATATTGAGAATAAGCAGAGATTATGTCCGACAGTTCCTATTCACAAATACAACAACAGCAGCAGACTCTCAGCCAGTCTTTGTCGCCGCAGCAACTGCTTGCAGTGCAGCTGCTTGAGATGACAACAGTTGAGATTGAGGAGAGAGTGCGTGGCGAGGTTATGGATAATCCCGCCCTTGACGCTGTTGAACCCGACGAGGCTGCTCCACAACAGGGTGAGGCTGTGGATGTCGATGTGCTCTATTCGTCCGATGCTGAAGATGACTACAGCGGCAACGATGATATTCCTGTAGCTTCAGGTGGTTATGTGCCTTCTATGGAGGCTGTGTACAGCGACACCGTATCGTTTGGAGAGACTTTGCTGGAACAGCTTGGCTCTTTGACCCTCTCACCCGATGAAATGTTGATAGGAGAGTATATCATAGGAACACTCGACGAGGATGGTCTTTTGCGCAAATCTCTCTCAGAGATAGAGGACGAACTTCTTATATACAATAACATATCTACGAACGAACAGCAGCTGTTGTCGGTGCTTAAGGCTATTCAGACATTTGAACCTGCCGGAGTTGCTGCGCGCGATTTGAAGGAGTGTCTGCTGTTGCAACTTCAGCGCAATGCTTCGGGCAAGGATTTTTCGTTGCATAAAAGAATATTGGACGAGTGTTACGATGATTTTGCCGGCAAGCGATGGGGGGCTATCCCCGAGAAACTGTGCGTTGCCGACGATGAGTGCCGGGATGCTATTGCAGACATCGTGAGGCTTAACCCACGGCCTGGTGCATCGTTTGCCGAGGGGCTTGGCGTCAGCCGCCAACAGGTTATGCCTGATTTTCTGTTGGATATTGCCGATGACAAGGTGTATGTGTCGCTTAACAACGCTCATATACCGTCGTTGCGCGTGAATGATGATTTTGTGCAGATGCTCGACCGTCAGGATGTGGGTAACAATGCCGAACATCGTGCTGCAACACTTTTTCTAAAACAGAAGATTGAGGCTGCAAAAGGCTTCATTGGTGCAGTGCAGCAGCGCGAAATGACAATGCTCTCCACAATGCGTGCCATAGCCTCTGTGCAAAAAGAGTATTTCCTTAGTGGTGGCGATGAGGCTCTTCTGAAACCGATGATTCTAGAGGATGTCGCCAAAATGACAGGTGCGGACATCTCCACCGTTTCTCGCGTCTGCAACAGCAAATATGTACAGACGCCGTGGAGTGTGACCCCGTTGAAATACTATTTCAGTGATGGTGTTACAATGTCCGATGGTACAACACAATCTGTCTATGAACTGTTCCGTGTAATAAAGGAACTTGTCGACAACGAGGATAAGTATAACCCGCTGACCGACCAGGCCTTGCAAGAGCAACTTGCAGCGCAGGGGTATGATATTGCTCGCCGCACAGTGGCCAAGTACCGCGAGCAACTGCACATTCCTGTGGCGCGCTTGCGCAAGGAGTGATGGCGCTTTTTGAGGATGAATTCAAAATAAATTTTTGAGTTCTTTAAAAAAGGCCGTTTCTGTCTCTTTTTATAAAAAATATATGTAAATTTGCAGTAGCGCCTATGCGGTGTTTTTTTTGCTTTCGGGCGCGTTATAATTCAAGGATACATTATGGCAAAACAGCACATAACAATAGATGAAGTAAAAGATGATCTTCGCTATCTGCGTCTGTTGGCGCGCGATTTTCCGACAGTGTCGAGCGTGACAACCGAAATAATCAATCTTGAGGCAATCCTGCATCTGCCAAAGCCCACCGAGCATTTTCTTGCGGATGTTCACGGTGAGCACGAGGCATTTCAGCACATTCTGCGTAATGCATCGGGTAATATCAAACGTAAGGTCAACGACCTTTTCGGTGATACAATATCGCCCGATGAGAAGAAAGATTTGTGTACTTTAATCTATTACCCCGAGGAGAAACTCAAACTTGTCAGGCAGTCTGATGTAGACCTTGCCGAGTATTATGAGCGCTCATTGAACCGCTTGATTGTGGTGTGTCGCAATGTGTCGTCCAAATACACACGTTCCAAGGTGCGCAAGAGCCTCCCTGAGGAGTATGCTTATATCATCGAGGAGTTGTTGCACGAGAGTGACGACTATCAGAACAAACAGGCCTATCTGAAAGTCATCATAGATACGATAATCGGTACAGGCCGTGCCGGACACTTCATAACAGCGCTCTGTTATCTTATACAAAGGCTTATTGTTGACCGTCTGCATATCCTTGGCGATATATTCGACCGTGGTCCCGGTGCACATCATATTATGGATGCATTGTGCGACTATCACCATCTGGATATCACTTGGGGTAATCACGATGTTCTTTGGATGGGCGCAGCCGCCGGTAATACTTGTTGTATAGCAAGTGTGCTGAGACTCTCGTTGCGTGATGCCAACACCACAACACTCGAGGACGGCTATGCAATAAATATGGTTCCGCTTGCCACTTTCGCAATGGAACAGTATGCCGATGACCCTTGTACAATATACCAGCCGCGCGTGGACGAGGAGCGCACCAATTTCAACGAGAAGGATGTGCGCCTCATTGCCCAGATGCACAAGGCTATCTCCGTCATTGAGTTCAAGCTTTCGGGGCAGATTGCTATGAATCATCCCGAGTGGAATATGAAGGACCGTTGCCTTATGGAGTTTATCGACAAGGAGCGCGGCATTATCACCATCGATGGCAAGGAGTATGAACTTGGTGACAAGTTGTGGCCAACACTCGACCCCGAAAATCCATACGCCCTCACTCCCGAGGAACAGGATGTGGTTGACCGTTTGCGTCACTCGTTTATGCGCAGTGAGCGTTTGCAGAGCCACGTCAATTGCCTGCTGATGCGTGGCGGAATGTTCGTGATATATAATTCAAACCTGATGTTCCACGCAGCAGTGCCCATCAACGAGGATGGTACAATGCGCGAGGTAGTCTTTGACGGCGTTCCTGTAAAGGGCAAGGAGTTGATGAAGAAAGTTGAGCGTATGGCGCGCACTGCTTTTGACAGCGATGTCGATGAGGCTACACGCGAAAAATATGCCGACTTCTTCTGGTACTTGTGGTGTGGCCCCGAGTCTCCTCTCTTTGGTAAGGCAAAGATGGCGACATTCGAGCGTTATCTGCTCGATGACAAGGAGGTGCAGAAAGAACCTAAAGGGTGGTATTACATTTTGCGCGACAATGCCGAGGTCTGTGATTACATACTCGACGAGTTTGGTGTAAAGGGTAATCATCGTCACATCATAAACGGACACGTTCCGGTGAGAGTGTTCAAGGGTGAGACTCCAATAAAGGCCGATGGCCGTTTAATGGTCATAGACGGTGGATTTTCAAAGATTTATCACAATCGTACGGGTATAGCGGGCTATACGCTTGTTTATCACAGCCGTGGCTTTGAATTGGTGCAACTTACTCCGTTCACCTCTACCGAGGAGGCTATTCTCAATGGAACAGATATTGCAGGCACAATAAACATTGTTGAGGTAGTGGGTGAACGCGAAAAGGTGCGTGATACAGATATTGGCCGTGGAATTATGGTGAAGATTACCGACCTTGAGCGCTTGCTTTATGCTTATCGCAAGGGCGTGATAAAGGAGAGACCATAGCAGTAAGTTGAAAGCTGAAAGGTGAAAACTGAAAGGTGAGGTTTTGCGAGTGCTGGTGCGGGTTTGCTTCCTGTTTGCACAATTTTTGTTATTCCCGACAGAGCATAGTGACGATAATTCTTACGAAATAAATAGACAATAATAAAACAAAAACAGAATATGAAAGCAATTGTCAGTGTTATAATGGGCAGTACATCGGACCTGCCTGTAATGAAGAAAGCTACAGATTTTCTTAATGAGATGAAAGTGCCGTTTGAGGTTAATGCACTCTCGGCTCACCGCACACCCGAGGCTGTCGAGGCCTTCGCAAAGGGCGCAAAGGAGCGCGGTGTGAAGGTTATCATTGCTGCGGCAGGTATGGCTGCTCATCTTCCCGGTGTAATTGCCGCAAGTACAACCCTTCCCGTGATTGGTGTGCCCATCAACAGTACATTGGATGGTATGGACGCGTTGCTTGCCATTGTGCAGATGCCTCCGGGTATTCCTGTAGCAACTGTTGGCGTGAATGCATCGCTCAATGCTGCAATTCTGGCTGTCGAGATGTTGTCGCTTGCCGATGCCGAACTTGCCGACCGTCTGGCTTGTTATAAGAGTAACCTCTGTAAAAAGATTGAGAAAGCAAATGAAGAGCTCAAGGAACTCAAATATGAATACAAAACAAACTGATATAAACCTCTTCAACTACCATCGTCGTGAGACGGTAGAGGTCTCTGTCGGCGGCGTTGCTATCGGTTGTGCGCAACCGGTGCGTGTGCAGTCTATGACCAATACCAGCACAATGGATACGGATGGTAGTGTAGAGCAGACGCTGCGCATTGTAGAGCGTGGCGGTGAGCTTGTACGCCTTACCACACAGGGTAATCGCGAGGCTGTTAATCTTGGCAATATAAAGCAGCAACTGCTTGCGCGTGGGTGTAATGTTCCGCTTGTTGCCGATGTACATTTTAATGCAGCAGTGGCCGATACGGCTGCACGTTATGCCGACAAGGTGCGTGTCAACCCGGGAAACTATGTAGACACGGCGCGTACGTTCAAACATATCGATTACACCGATGCCGAATATGCCGATGAACTCAAGCGTTTGCGCGAGCGTTTTGTGGCGTTCCTTGATATTTGCAAGGCCGAGGGGAAGGCTGTGCGCGTGGGCGTGAATCACGGTTCACTAAGCGACCGCATTATGAGCCGCTATGGCGATACGCCATCAGGCGTCGTGGAATCGTGTATGGAGTTCCTGCGCATCTGTCGTGACGAGAATTTCAACAATGTGGTAGTCTCTATAAAAACCAGTAACACAGCAATGATGGTGACAACCGTTCGCCGTCTTGTGCGTGTGATGGCCGAGGAGGGGATAAATTATCCTTTGCATCTTGGTGTGACCGAGGCCGGTGATGCCGAGGACGGACGCATAAAGAGCGCTGTCGGTATCGGTGCACTTCTTGCAGACGGTATAGGTGATACTCTGCGCGTGTCACTCGCCGAGGCTCCCGAGAATGAAATCCCTGTAGCAAAGCAGCTTGCCGATTATGTTACTTGTCGTGCAGGCCATCAGCTTGTAGAGGCAGTCGTTGCTCCCTCATTCAACTACGAGGAGCCTGTACGCCGCAAGACATACGGGTTTGGTATTATAGGTGGATACAATGTGCCGGTAGTTGTTGGAGGCGAGGTTGAGGACAAGGATATTGCACCGGATATTGTTGCCGGCCTGGTGCCTGTTGTAGCGTTGGAGAATGCTGTGGATACAAGGTTTGTCGCTGTGGAGTATAAGGACCTTACAGCAGATAATATTGCAAAACTTAAGTCTCTAAAGGATATAGTCATTGTTGCTTCGACAACCCACGCGAACCCTGTGGGCGAGTTGCGTGCTTTGGTGCATAAGCTGATGCTCGAAGGCATTGATGCTCCTGTCATCATCCGCAGGTTGTATGATGAACCTTCTGTAGAGTCGTTACGCATTAAGGCTTCGGCCGATTTGGGTGTGCTTCTCATTGATGGCCTTGTCGATGGTTTGTGGCTTGAGAATCCATCGAGCAGTGCCGAGGAGCTAAATGCAATTATGTTCGGTATACTGCAGGCAACACGTGCCCGCATAAGCAAGACCGAGTATATAGCTTGTCCCGGTTGTGGCCGTACAATGTATGACCTTCAGGGTACACTTGCGCGTATCAAGTCTGCAACAGCCCACCTTAAAGGGCTGAAGATTGGCGTTATGGGCTGTATTGTAAATGGTCCGGGTGAGATGGCCGATGCCGATTATGGCTATGTTGGTGCTGCTCGTGGGAAAGTTTCTCTCTATCGTCGCAAAGAGTGCGTAGAAAAGAATATCCCTGAGGAAGAGGCTATCGAGCGTCTGCTGAAACTCATAGACAGCGATAGGGCTGATAAATAAAGACAAAATAAAGACAACAAAATGAGAGATTTTCAGTAACTGAAAATCTCTCATTTTGTTTAAGTATTTGTGATTTTGATTTACGGCAACGACCCGTCAATTCATTTCAATAGATTATTATCATAAATGAAGTTCTCAACAATCTCGTCGTTGCACATAAGTACACGCTTCCTTTGCTTGCTGTCGTATTTTGTCAACTTGTGGGAGTTGCGCTTGTAGTACTTTATAGCAGCATTCGTGTCACCGCTAAGAATTATATTCTTAAGTACAGTTGCAATTCCATCCACCTCTGTTGCAAACTTGCCGGCTTTGTCAATATTGCCCTTGTCAACATAGTATTTTATAAAGTTGTCGCAGGTCTTTGACAAATGATTGGCGTTCTCGCTTCTGTTGACAAAACTGTTTAAGTTGTTATAAAGATTTTCAGCCTCTACAACTCTGCCTTCTTCAATGAGTCCATCAATCAAAGTCAAGTACTGGTCCGAGATTATTCTGCCCATAGACGGAACTTCGCTCAGGTAGTCCATAGCCTTGTCATACTCCTTATTCTCAACGGCTTCGGCAAACTTTACAGAGTAAGTCTCGGGAGAATTGTCTTTTGCCGGTATTATAAGTATCAGAATGAACAGAAGAACAACGGCTATGGCTATTTTTGTCAGTATTGATGTCTTTTGCCACCATTTGCGGAAGTGCTGTTTTTCAAGTTTCTTTAATTCGTCTTCGTAGCTTTGAATCTTTTCCAGTATTTTCCTGTCATTGGCGAAAGCCATCTTGGCTCTGTTGATGACCTCCTTTTGTCTTAATCGCCACTCAACGGTGACCTTTGTTTCGTTCTTGACTGTTGCTTTAGGCTGAATATACATCAGCAGGTCCAGCAGCTCCTCTTTTATCTGTGGTATGGTGAAAGACTTTATCAGCTCCAACTGCAATTTCTCCCGTTCTGAATTGGTGTAATCATCCAATGCAACCACTTCGAACTTTGCATTCAGTTCTTCAACAACCTTTGCGCAGGCATTCTGGAAATCATATCCACAACTGGGACATTGTGCCGAGAAAGCTTTTCTTATTTCGCCACAAGCAGGGCATTTATTATATTCTCTTTGCATATCTCTATTCAATTAAAACCAACTGGATATTTTTTTTGACAGCTTTGATATTATACCATCTCCCGAGCCTTTGTTGCTCATTACAGAAACGATACTCTTGACCTCTTGAAGGGCATATTCTGATGCTGCTCCACCGTTGCGGGCGTGTTCCATCTGCACCTCATAGTCGAAGTTCGATTTCTGCATCTGATACTCAACCTGGTCATTGTGCTGCTGAACCTTGAAGTCGTGGTCTCTCTGTTCATCGGCGCGTTTATCTTCGTACTGCTGCATTTTGAAAGCCCAGTTTCTCTCTTCAATCTCCCTTCTCCAGGCTGCAATTGCATTATAATGTGCCTCAACTTTTGCAACAAGTGCTCTGCCCTTGGCTGCTGCTGATGAAATAGGGTTTATTTGCGCCAACAGTTCTACAACTATCTGTGCAGACTCCTGGGTTTTGGCTGTGTTCCATTGAGCGTATGCCTCGTTATACAATATATCTCCCTCAAGGTCAATCTTTCTTTGGTATACCTCTCCTATTTTTTCATAAGCTTTCAGATAGGCATCCTTGCATACGGTCGGGACAGATGCCAACAGACACATTGCCTCGTCAAAGTTCTGTGACTTTGCCATAGACTCGGCCTCGGCCAGCAGAAAATCAATCTGTGAGTTATAGAACTCTATGATTTTCTTCTTTCCTTCATCAATGCATTTTACCACAGCAGGGTTGTTCGCCTGTATTGATTTTATTGCATTCAGATAGGCTTTGGTCTCATTGTCTCCAACTCCCTTCACCGGTGGCATTTCACAGCTTGCAAACAACTCGCCTGTAAAGCCGTCACCAATATATATGGTAGGTGACAATGTGAGGGAAATCATAGGAGGAGCACTTGCCGTAACATCCTTTGAAATTTCAACCATATTGGCTGTAATTACAAATCTGTTATCTATTGAAGTACTTGCCATACCGTGCTTTGCCGCAATCCGACTGAGCTTGTTGTTCATTACGGATACAGCATATTCGGGTATATTAGCATTGGAAGTCACAAAAGGACTCAGGGCTATGCGTCCAAGATCGTCACTCTTCTTCTGATTGTTTTGGGCATTTGAGCCAATTGCTACAAAAAGTAAAAGAATGGCAAGGATACTGTTGATAATATGGTTTCTCATAGTATTTTTATGTGTATGTTCTTGTTAGACATCAGCTTTTATTGCATAATATATCGCCAGGATATAAATGAGCAGCAATAGACCGTTTACAATAATATATGGCGGATTTCCTGTGCCTACGCTACAGAATATAATACAGGAAATGAGCATAACTATAAAGAATATGGCAGAGATGGTTCTCACCATTATCAATGTTCTTTTACTCTCAAGTGAGAAACCCATAACACCAAACAGGGTTGCAAACAATATTAAGGCATTTCCTGTTGTAAAGAGTGCCACGTTGGCCTCTTTGTCTGTCCAAATGTACAGACAATAGGTCAACAATGCTACAATGGCAACTGTAATAACAGTTGTGAACAGATTTATTTTAAAAGAGTTCATAGTTCTTGTATTTATTGTTCTTTATAGTGAAGGTGGGGTTAATGCAATCACTTTCAACATTGCCGGGATGGATGCTATCGGTTGCCAGCTTTGCATTCCGGGCATCCAACCTAATGTGTCTTTTGTGGCCTTTCCACTTTCAATCATTTTCATAAAATCAAACTCTCCCAATGGCCCCACAGGCTTGTTGTCTATTGCCAAATAAAAAACATTGGGCAAAGGCATTGAAGCAATAGAACCTGGGATATACATCTGTTTTATTGCTTGGTTCATAGAACTTACCATTTGCTGTGATATGGCCAAGCTTAGCCCGAACTCGACCAGACGGTCTATTGAATAAAAATTAGAGTTGTCCATAATACTTTTCTTTTTTAATTACATACAAGGAGGAACAGGTGGCATACCATTACCCGGAGGTGGTGGCGGTGGAGCAGCCTGCATAAACAACGATGCCAGCTCCTGTACATTGCCTGCAAAATCCCAAGCAACCATACCTTGTTTCCACACGTATGTCTCCTTTGTCATCTGTCCGTTTTGTACTAATTGTGACATCTGCATCATATTGAAAGGCCCGAACTGCTGTCCATTGTTGGCAAGCATATACTTGACCTCCGGAATAGGTGGTGGTGCAGACATTGAATTCTGCATCTGCTGTCCCATCTGGTTCATCATATTGTTCATTTGGCCTCCCATAGAACCTCCAAGCGCCATACCCATCATCATTCCTGCAGGATTAAAGCCCGACATATCTCCTCCACCAAGGTTAACGCCCATATTGCCAATGCCTGAGGCTGCGGTCTTCAACACATCAGCCTGCAAATTTGCAGAGTGAGCGCCAAGAAAATTTGTCTCGGTTTGCAGTCTTTGATTGCGCTGCATCTCCTCTCTCTGAATTCGCATAGTTTCTGCCATATTTTCGGCATTTATAGCCTGTGTGTCGATAAGGTTCTTCTTGTTCATCTCCGACTGGAATGCTGCAGCGTCGGCTGCAGAGTCTGCTGTCAGACGTTTCAGCTCATAGTATTCGTCAGACTCATCATCGATTTCTATATTCTCTATATCTATATGCTTCAACTCCACACCGAACTCATCAATTCTTCCTTTGAGCCTCTCCTCTGCTACCTCAGAGAGAAAATCGACCTTTCTTTCCAGTTGAATAAGTGGCAGGGAGAAATCATAGGGCGCATTTGCAACAATGCCCTTTATCTTTCTCACCATCGCGCTTTTTATTCTTGCATAGAATTCGTCCAGATCAAAGTCCACGAGCCTGTTTTTTTCGAGAAACAGGTTGTGATCGCTGATTGTGAACGTTACTTTTCCACGCACTGCTACCGGCACCTTGTGGTCTGGCCATCGTGGGTCTGTAGCATTGAAATAGGGCACTGCAAAGTTCAACTGGTTATTGCTCTCGGTGTCTATGAAGTAAATCTCGGCCTGGAAAGGTGAGTTGCCGCCAAACGCTGCACCGACGATGCTTGTCAATACGGGAAAGTTTGCTGTCTTGATTGTGTCGTCGTATGGACCTACGATGCAATCCATAATTTCCCCATCTTTTTTCTTGTAAAAGAATACTGCAACTTCGCCTTTTTTTACTCTTAACGAACTTCCATAGCGTATAGCATTCTCTTTTTTCGTAGAATTGGCTTCTCCAGACGGACGCCACTTCCAAACGAAGTATTTGGTCTCATCGCAACGTATAACGTCCATAAAACCACCTTCTTTTTTTCTATCGAATAGTCCCATAATATAATGCTTTCTCAATTAAGGTTTATAAGTTGTTTGAATAGTGTTCTTTTTTATGTGTTTCTAAACAACCTCTTATTTAGCACCGATAACCAACTGTGCCTGGCCCAGACCCTGCATCATCAGCTTTGATTCAATGCTGTAATTGTCTCTCAGATATTTTCTCAACATACCAACCCAACGGCGTGCATCGATTGCCCTGACTTTTCCATTCTCCTCTATTTCGAGTGGTATTCTAACCTGCTCGAACAGCATATTGTTTTCTGTTACAGTGGAGGTGTTGAAGCGTCCCTGAACTGTGTTGTCGGCTATCCAATCCTCGATGATGGTGCTCAGCATCTCTCCATCAAACTCCTCTTCAAGGTCATAGCCGATATTGTCCCAGGTTTTTATGCGTACAATGATTTCTCGTCCATTGGTGAACATATCGTCAAAATGTGCCTGTAACTGTGAATTGAACAGGTCGATATGTGACAATATGGCCTCTTCTACAAGAATTTGAACCTCAGTGGTGAATGATTGTGCGCTTGTGCCCGAAGCACCGGCAATCTGTTTGTCTGTGTAGGCGTCGAGTCCTTGAAGATTAAACGACAATGAACGTTTGGGCCCTGCTTGGTTGACGGTGTAAGTGAGCTGCATCCAGATGTCTGCTTTGGCAACTTTCTTCAGTTTGTCAATCGGAGTTTCTGCAACTTCGCCGCCCTCCTTGCCGGTAAGCATTGCGTCTTCAGCAGCCTGGTCTCTCAAAGTCTTGAGCGATGACTCAAGGTTTTTTAGCGGGAAACCGCGTTCAGTCATCATCTCATTGATTTTGCTTATGGCCATCAACAAATCGGTACTGTTTTGCAAAGCTGCCTGATAATCGGGTATAACAGTAGATGCTCCTTGAATGTCAATTGTTTGTGTGTATCCGTTCTTTATACACCATTGGTCGCTTGGGACAACCATAATCGTTGGTTTCTTGGCTTGTGCAAACAGCAGTAATGCCGAAGATATAAAAATTATAGACAGAAAGATTTTTTTCATATTACGTTTATTATTGTAAATATTGAGATTCGTCTTTTTCGATAAGACAAATCCCAATATTATCGTAAGACAATTTGCCCTAAATTAAGGTCTGTGAACTCTTAGAAACCGGCACCGAGTGACTTTATAATACCCGCAGCCTCCATCTCCTTTCTTAATGCATCCTTTGCAACAGAGACTCTGACTCCGACTTTATATCTTGGGCCAACCTTTATAATATCTCCGGGGGCTGGGATGCCGTTGTTTATAAAATTTACATACTTCATATATTTGCCATCGTCTTTGAAGAACTCATTTAAAAACTCCTTGTGAGTCTCTTCGGCGTTTACATCAGTTACGATAGGCTTTTGTTGCGGTACTCTAGCATTCTGCTCGTTCAGAGCCGCAACTCCCTTGAACAATACACCGTGGACTGCATTTTTTCCGGCAAGTGTTCTTGCCACACCCTTGCTGCCCGAATATGACCACACCTTGACCAATATTGAACCTTGTGTAGCCTGGCCGGTTGTGGGTTCAATTTCGTATTGCCACGTCATTGTAGCCTTGTTTGCTGTAGCCTCTTTTTTTGATGCACAGGATGCCAGCAAAAGCGCTGTCAAGGCAAATATAACTATTCTGAAATGCTTGCTCATATTGTCTCTTATTTTTTCTTGTTCTTAACAACCTGCTTTACAACCATACCAACGGCTGCCTTCTTGTTATTGCTGAGGACTGTGCCTTTCTGCTCTGTTTCTGCTGCATTTTTAGCCTCCTCTGTCAAAGAGTATCTGTTATCCCAAATACCCTTTTTGTCAACCTTGACAACGCCGATGGATTTCCACTCAATCTTATTGGTCTCTTCGTTCAACTGGGGTTCAAGAAGGTCAAATTTCTCGCCACCTTCCAAGCCTTCTTTCATACCCATATCTGCCATCAATGGATTTACAGAGATAATCTGTGAAACCGGAGCAAATACCTCGTATGTATTCTGCAATTTGGCAAAAAGTTTGTCTATGTTGCGTACGATAGTTTGGTTAATCAAAAGGTCGTCCGGTTTCTTTGCTTCAATACCAATCATTTCAGACAAGCCGCCCATTGCATCGATTGTTGTGCTGCTGCCGGTCTCAATACCAACAAGTGACATAGGGAATGTGTATGCGTTGAACTTCTCCATATCAATCTTGTTGTCCTCTTTGAACATATCATAGAATGTTGCCTTTACCTCCTCGGTCCAATCAAGTTTATAAAGGGCAGTTGTTGTTCTTGCCGAGTATCCTCTGCGTGTAGCATTGTATGCTGTTTCAGCAGCAACAACCATAATCTTATTTGCTGGTGCCGGAGTGAAACTTGCAATAAACATAGCAAGCTCTTTTGTGAAGTTCGCTACCGGCTCATTTTCATAGAACGCCAATTTTGAAAATGTCACGAATGTGTTGGCAATAAGGTCCTCGCCTTGGTCAAAGATAGCCTGTACACCCTTTGCAACGGCATTAGCCTCGGCAATAGCAGCTTGGTTGGCGTTGTATGCAGCACGCTCCTTAATCAACTCGTAGTCCCAAGAACCGTCGTCCTGAATATTAAACCATTTGCGTATCAGTTGATTGCCTATTTTTTCACTCTCGATAAGATTCTGTGTGGCTGTTACAAGTTCCTCTTTGTATTCTTTTCCCGAACTGAAATTTTCCATCAACTCTTTTGCCTCAAGAAGTCCCATCCCGGCAAAACCGTTTTTGTATTGGTTGATGAATTCAAGGAAGGAGCCCTTGGGCTTGCCGCCATAACCCTGTGTGTAGGCTATTGCGTGTCTGTTGTACTTCTCGGGGAACGGATAGTTCTGCCAAGATTGGTCCAGATAATCCGAGAAATCCTCAGAACCCTCAAGAGTTGGTTCGTCTGTGGTCAAAAGTACCATGTGCAACGAACTTCTTTGATACTTGGGCATTTCAGTCTCTTGGGCTTTAGCTGTGAATGCTAATGCCATAACAGCAATAGCCGCCAAAAAAAATCCTTTTTTCATAGTGTCGTGAATTAGTTATTAATTAGTTATGTTTTATTTTTGTTCGGTTGGGACAATGCATTATAGACAATCCGGTTTGTGTGTCTTCGCAAACGTAGTTATAAAAAAACTTAAAAACAATAAAAATGATAAAAAATAGGGATAATATTTTTTTAAACTAAAATTGTTGTTGTCGCAATTTCTGGTAGAAAAAATGCGGCATAGGGGGCTTTTGGGCGTTTTCTCTTGAATTTTTCATTGGTGATAGTCTCGTCAAGAGGTGATTAAATGGTCCATTCAATCTGGCTTCTGTTCGGATAATTTTCCTGGCTGTCCGTTTAAATCTGTGTAAAAACAAAAAACCTTGACAATCGTTTGATTATCAAGGTTTTAACTAAGTCGGGATGACTGGATTCGCCATAGCAACTTGATACACAGGGAGTTGTAATCAATAAAACAATGGTAAAACATTGATAATCAGGTAATAAACAATATAAAAAGTTGCGAAAATATTTTGTTCAGTTGCGGATAAACACTACCTTTGTTGCGCAAAAGGTGTTGAAAAAGGTGTTGAAGCAACTGCGCAACTAAACAATTTATATAGTTTATGGCATTAAGATTTGTAAAGAGAATGTATTATCAAGGCAAGGTTGTTGCCTATCTCAAAAAGAACGGTTCCGTCTTGCGTTACAAACTGTGTTCTATTGAGGAGAGGTATTTGACCTCCTTGAATAGAGTTAAACCATACTATCCCTTAACAAATGCTGAAGAACTCAACAAGGAGATAGACCGCTTGGAGGCAAAGGTTGATGAAGCAGTTGTAAAGATACTATATGACAATCCAAAGGCAAAGATAACAAACGCCGTCATAGATGAAGCACTTGCTCAAACTCCAAATGTCGATGATAAAACTATAAAGAATGAAAAAGATATTTGTAATCGATTGGTTATTGATATTAGTATTTGCAATAACCGCATTTTCGGGATTTGAACTGCACTTTGCAGGACATTTTTCAAGTCATAATGTATGGCATAATTGGGCAGTTTTCCATACTATTGCAAGTTTGGCATTTGCTGTCGTTGGAGTGCTACACATCAAAACACATTGGGGTTGGTACAAAAGTCTTATTGCAAAAGGTCGTGGCAATAAAAGCAGAGTTACAATTTACTTGTCATCAATATATATAATAACAATCATTACTGGATTTGTGTTGTTGAATATTAGTGGTGCAAACACCAATGTAGGTCTATGGCATTATAGAATAGGTATTATATTAACCATAATAAGTGCTGGACATATAATAAAGAGAATTCCAATCTTGCGAAAGAGTTTAAAGAAATGACATCAGTAATTGACATCAGTTTCCTTTATCCAAAGTGAAATTGATGTCATTTTTTTGTTGAACGACACAGAATAAAGTTGCGCAAATGTAAAACTTGGTTGCTTTGAGCGCAACTGTTGCGCAAAAGGTGTTGAAGAAAAAGGAAAATGCCTCTACAAGTGTTTGTAGAAGCATTCTCTTGTCGGGATGACTGGATTCGAACCAGCGACCACACGCCCCCCAGACGCGTACTCTAACCGGGCTGAGCTACATCCCGCTCTATTTTGCGTTGCAAAGGTATACATTTTTTATGAATAACCAAAATGTTGTGAGATATTTTTCTTTTTCATTTGAATTTTATTGTCATTGATATGTGTTGTTGCTGTGTTAATAAAATAAAATAAATATCTTTTTGTTTTAAATATATTATTTTGTTACTTTGTAGCGTGAATACATATATCCCGTATAGTGGACTGGGTGTTTTGGCAAACGCTCAAGTGTTGTGACGAAAATATAAATAACCAAATATTATGAAAAGGCTTCTTTTTTATGTGATTTTTCTTTTTTCGATGGTTTTGAGCAGTAGTGCCCAAGAGTGGTCTGTCACTTTGAGCAGTGTCGATGGCTTGCCCGGCGTTGAGAAAGACTATGAGGGTAGTGCTTATTATGAATTTACTTCTACTTTGCTTGAGCCCGGTGTGTCTACCGACAAAGTGCGTATGACGGTGGTTGGCACAATGAGCAACGAAGCTCCAAACGGTAATAATATTACTTTTGCTTTGTCGGGACTCAAAATCTATGACAGGGACGGTATGATTGTGCCATATACCGCATCTTCAAATGCCGACCATAATACCTTGTCCTGGAGTAGTGTGGATGGAGCCGGTCTCTACGGCTTGTCCGATAATAATGTCAAAACCTATTTCCATTCAATGTGGAGCAGTTATAATGCAGTGTCTGACTATCACTATGTGGAATTGACCCTTGACAGGAGTGTTGATGCCTTTTTCATAGAGTGGTCAACACGTCTTGGTGAACCGAAGAACAGCCCATTTGTGGTGGGAATAACCCTTGGAACAGACTATGCTACATCTTCAATCGGTAAAGAGTTTGCTCTTGGTAATGCCGTCACCTTCGAGTCTGAGCTTGCTGTGGAAAATCAGTTGTTCGTGTTGCAGAGCAATGCTGTGAAAAGCTTTGTTGCTTCCAATGGAACAGCATATTATGGCAGCGGTCCTCTGTATATGCAGTATGCCGAGAAGGGAGATGTTGAACCGTCTGTAGAGCACGTGATGCAGTTGATACCTGCCGGTGATGGCCGTTATCTTGTATATTGGCCTGTTTCGGATAAATTCCTTGAAAATTCGGCATCGCTGTTCAATGGAGCGAACGGCTGGCAATACAGTACAAGCAATTTTGAATCTGCGGCCAGTGTAAAGATTGCAGCTACGGGCAACGGATATTTTGAGATGGAGTATGACGGTGAGAACTCTGCGGGTGATTTGACGCTATATGTGGCGGCCGAGATGCGTGATGGTACAATTTCAAAGATGAAGACTTTTGACCTCCCTCACAAGCAGGCACTTGAAAAGGAGGATTACACTCAAGGCTTTGCTTTGCCGGCTGCATTCAATTGGTCGATTTACAAGGCAAACCTCAATGCTTCAACTGTTGAGGAGTTGATGGTAACAGTTCCGCAGCTGGCGCAGGTGTCTCTTAACCCTATAATCAACAATGCCGGCAACTATTTGGCTATGTACGGCAATCACGATGGCTACTGCACAGCCGGTGAGGATGCGGCTCTTCGTTCATTGATATCTTCTGCATTGCAGAGCATCCCGTCAATGGGTACGGTTGCCGAAATAGCATCGTTGAAGGAGTCGCTTTCTTTGGCTTTGTCTAATTATATGATTGTTGGCTTGTCTAAATATGAGGTGCAAGTAAACGAGTTGCTTGCAAACTCAGTGTTCAGCCAACCTCCTTATGTGGCAGGTACATATCCCGAGAGCTCGCGCTCGATATTGACCGGTATTATTGCAACAATTTCAGAAGCGAAAGAGAAAGCCGGTGTGTACACGGCCGAGCAGTATGCCGCAATGTATTCCCAGATAGAGCGTGATATTGAGCAGTTCAATGCAACAAAGGTTGAATCTTCGGGGGAAGAGGAAGAACCGAAAGAGGATTTGCTTGAAGGTGAAATTGTTTATGTATATCTCTCCAATGGTGATGTCGATGCCTATCAGCTTGCAGCGCTCGATGGCGATTACTATGTTGAAAAGGGTACTGTCTATTTCCCATTGACCGGCGGTGACACGAACTATTACACCAAGGCCGAGTATGACAGTATCTCAACTGTGATGCCGGCATTGCCAACGATGACATCGTTCAAGTTCAACAACAAGTATAACCCCACACTCAATGTGGATGTTGAATGTGCCGAAATTACCAACGACATTAACCTTAGCGTGAATGCTATCGGAAAATGGCTCACCGCAAGCTTCCAGTTGAGCGATGACAAGGCTGTTGCATACGTGGATACAGTGCTCCAGGTGAGCAAGGAGACAACCCAGAGCTTTGCAAAGAGTGTTAGTTACAATGTGACCTATCTCGGTTATAATATAATCAAGAATATCAAGGTACAGGACGAAATATGGTCGACACCAACAGTTTCGGGTGGAATAGAGGAGGTCAAGCTAACTGCCGATATGCTCTCTACAAACAAACCCTCTACAGATAGTAGAGAGTCGCTTGCAAGTCTGCTCGATGGCAATTCTTCAACAATCTTCCATTCAACTTGGGGAACTGCCAACAATGCAACGGTCAACGTGAATGCATATATTGAGATTGCGTTGCCCGAGCAGTTGGAGAATATTCAGCTTTATTATAAGTGCCGTCCTCAGTCCGGTTATAATCCGCTTATTTGGGAGGTCTATGCAAGTAACAACGGCAGTAGCTGGAAACTTGTACGTACATTGGATTATATTGCCGATGGTATGCCAAGGGGCGGTTACGGTCAGGAGTATACTTCACCCACCATATCTTTGGGTGGCAAGTATTCATATTTGAGAATAGTGCAGACTGCCGGAGAGTATTCAAAGAATCACCTTGCGCTTTCCGAATTGCGTGTGTACAAAGTTACAGAGGAGACGACCGGTGAGCCTGTGAAGATACAGGATGCTGTTTACGAGAACCGTCGCGTTCCGTTTGGCAATGTATATAAAGTGACTGTTGATTGGCTCACCGACAGAATTGCTTCAGTTCCCCGAATTGACATCGACATCGAAGGTGGCCAAATGGTCTCTAGCAAAGATTATTATCTTGATGCGAAATTCCGTATAACAGGCAACGGCGTCTACGACAATTTCGAGGACTCTGTGCAGATAAAAGGCCGCGGAAACTCATCGTGGAGCAGCAATCCATATTCTAAGAACCCATATCGCCTTAAGTTTGCCGAGAAGGTTAAGCCGTTCGGACTCACCAAGGGCAAGAGTTGGGTGTTGCTTGCCAATTCGCAGGAGGGTTCTCTTATGGCAAATGCCATAGCAATGAAGATTGGTCAGATGGCCGGTGCAAAATATACTAACCACATTATTCCTGTTGAATTATACATTAATGGCTCTTACAGGGGTAGTTATATGTTCACAGAGAAGGTCGGTATGGCAAACAATAGTGTTGATATTGATGAGGAGGATGGTTATGTTGTTGAGCTTGATACATATTCAAGCGCCGATGAACCAATATATACTCAAGGTCAATACAGCCTTCCTGTAAAAGTTGCAGAGCCCGACCTTGCTGAGATGGAGGACACAGAACTTGCCATAGCCCGTCGTGCGGCAATACTTGAGGATTCAAGAGAAATGCAGACAGCGGTGTACACCGGTAAAGGTTTGGAGAGTGTGTTGGACGTGGATGCGACAGCCCGTTTCTTCCTCACTAATGACCTTGTTCTAAACCAGGAAATCAATCATCCAAAGAGTACCTATTATCATAAGAACGAGAGCGACCCGGAAGGCAAGATTGCTTTTGGTCCGCTATGGGATTTTGACTGGGGATTCAACTATGAAAATAGTAGACAGTATTGCTATTCCGGTACGACATCAAGCGTAATCAGAACTTCAATGAAGGCATATCGATTCTGGCAGGATTTGACAAACGTCGAAATCTTCAAGAAACACTATTATAAGGTGTGGAAGGAGTTCGTTGAGAGCAATTCGATTGCCGAGTTGAAGGATTACATTGACAGCTACTACAATTTCGCAAGGACCTCGTTCGAGAACAATGCATACGAGTGGGGTTACTCTTTTGGCTTCAGTGAGAGTGACCGTGACCGCGCAAAGCAGTGGGTGGCAGACCGTGCGAACTACATCTATAATAATTTGGACAGATATGATATCGATGACCTCATATACACTATGCCGGGTGATGTAAACCTCAACAATCAGTTGACAGTGCACGATGTGGCTGTAATTACAGCCTATCTGCAAGGCAATGAATACAAGAGGTTCAGCGAGGCTAAGGCCGATGCCAACATCGACGGATATATTGACCTTGCCGATGCCGAAGAGGTTGCTTCTATGGTTATGATGTCCGATGCTCCATCTGCATTGTATGCCAACGCCACACCTTATGCTGCCGGTGAATTGTATGGCAATGATATAGTCCTTTCGCTTGGCGAGGAGTGTGTTCTGCCGCTTAACCTTATGTGTTACGACGGTGAAGACTATACGGCCTTGCAGTTTGATATAAGGGTTAATGAAGAGGTGTTTATTGATGATGTTGTGGCCGATGGCACATTGGCATCACACAATCTCTCATTCGAGATGCTCGATATGAATACCTACCGTGTCATTATCTATTCCGAGGAAAATGAGACATTCAATGCCTATGACGATGTGATTGTGAACATTGCTGCAAGTACATTCTCTGTTATCGATGAGGATGCCCGTGCTATTGAAATTATGAACATCTATGGTGTCAATGGAGATAACGATGAGGTGAGGTTTAATGATTTGAGGATTGATTTCAGCCAGTCTACCGGTATTTCCGATGCTTATGCAACCTACTCTGTAAAGGGTGGCGATTGCATCACTGTTACAGCTCTCGAGGCACAGGATGTTGCAGTGTATAGCGTTGATGGCCGATTGCTGTTCGAGCAGAATGTGGCAGAGGGCACAACACGCATCCAGCTTCCGGCGGGAGTTTACGTTGTGAACAACAAGAAGGTGGTTGTTTACTGATGATGTGACATAACCGTCATTGTGACGACAATAACAAATCTCCCTCTACGGCGCGCCGTAGAGGGAGATTTGTTATACTTGTTTATTTACAATGCCTCGGCGGTGCGTGTGCGGAATGATTCACGTGCCTTGCGTATGTAGAGTCTTATGACATCAGCCGGCAGTGTCGATGAACGCACGAAACCTCTTGTTTTCTCGGGAAATTTTGCCAGTGCAGTGGCCAGCAACCACGCAACACCCATACGCACATAGTATGGCTTCTCTCCGCAAACAGTGCCTTGCTGTGCTCTCTTGGGCACTCTTCCGGTGGTCGTATAATTTGATTTTATGCTGTCAAAGTCTATCTTCTTCAACTCTTCAAAAACAGAGTCAATCCACCCGTCATTGAGGAAATAGGTCATTGCAGACACGATTGCAAAGCGCGCTTCAAACTCCTTCTTTGAACAGAAATATTGTTGCAGGTATTTCCATAGCGTCTTTTTGTCGGCGCGTGCCATCCATTTTGCATTGGCGCAGAAAGTGTCACATACAGCCCAATTGTCAAGTATTGGGATATAACAATCCAATAGTGCCAGACGCTTGTCGAGCGGGCATCTATCCAGATTGATGAGGAAACCCCATATAATGGTCTCCTCGTAGTTGAGGGTGTCGCTGTCAACGCTCTCGAAACAGCGAAGAACCTCTGTGCCATTTGTACATCTCTTGCTTACACCATTGGGCATAACAAACTCACAACCTTCAAATGAGAGTAGTCTTGCAACCTGTTTCATCTCGGGAATATGAAGACCCAATACTGTCCTTGCCGGCAGTGTGTTTATTACACGCAGATGCCTCTCCTTGTATTGTGTGTCACTACTGAAACGTTCGCTTATCAAAGGCTGTAACAGCTGCTCAATCATAAAAATGCCTGTTTAAAAAACTTTGTGGGGGTAGAGTGGCAAGTCGTTGCAAATATCCTGCGAAACCTTTACGCAATGCAACGACTCGGCAAACTGTTCGGGTGTGCGTGCACCGACAAGCACCGATGTCACACCCTCTTGGGCCAATACCCAGGCGAGTGACATTGTAGCAAGTGGCTCGCCTCGTTCAACAGCAATGGCGCTTAGGTCGTTTAGGTATTCCACAAGTTGTGGAGTCAGTTGTTTTTCCTTCAGCGAACCGCCGCGTGACATACGTGAGCCGCTTGGGATACCGTTGAGATACCTTGAGGTCAGCAGTCCCTGAGCAAGTGCGGAGAATGAGATAAAGCCGATACCCTCGTTCTTGCAGTAGCTTGGTATTCCCTCTTCCTGTACGGTCCTGTCAAGCAGGTTCAGTCGTCCTTGGAAAATGAGCGGTGGCACACCTTGCTCGCGCAGAAAGGTGTTTGCGTACTTCAATGCATAGAGCGGCCAACGCGATATGCCTATGTAAAGTGCTTTTCCCGCACGTACAATGTCTACAAGAGCTTGCAAAGTCTCATCAAGCGGTGTCAAAGGGTCGTAACGGTGAATGTAAAAGAGGTCTACATAATCCAATTGCATACGTGAAAGACTCTGGTCAATGCTTGATATCAGATGCTTGCGGGAGCCCCAACTGCCGTATGGTCCTCGCCACATATCATACCCGGCTTTGGTTGCAATGAAAAGTTCGTCGCGGTGAGGGGCAAAATCATCCTTCAACATACGTCCAAGCAACTCCTCGGCAGCACCGGGTGGAGGTCCATAATTGTTTGCCAGGTCAAAATGGGTTACACCATTGTCAAAGGCAAGACGTGCTATTGCACGGGCATTGTCATATAAACACTCCGCTCCAAAATTCTGCCAAAAACCAAGGCTGACCTTTGGTAGCAAAATGCCGCTGTTTCCACATCGGCGATAGAACTCGCCGGCCGCGTCATATCTCGCAGCCGAGGCCATATACTCTTTCATAGCGTTGTATATTAATTAGGTATGAAGATGGTAAAAACTTTCAATTTACAAACTCGCAAAAATGATTTAAAGTTCGTTATCCTTGATTGACAACAACTATGTTAAAGAATATGTGAGTCACAAAACAGTTGCTCGGTAAGTTGTTTGTTGGATGAATTATATAGTATAGAATATTCTTGAGTAATGGTTGAAAATACCAAAACGTAAAGAATGATTTCTAATAATGGCTTAATATTCACCCTCGTTCTCGGCTGCCATTTGCAACTCTTCGTCGCTGTTGTCTGAATCGTATTTTGGTGCTGCAAAGTTTCTTCTTGCCTGCTGCCGAAGTTCAATAAACTCATCTGCATCCTCTTTTGAAAAGATATCGCGTATCTCTTCGTCCGAGTAAAGCATTGCTGCAGCCGCACCTGTCATCATCTCCACTCCAATGTCAATTTTTGAAGTATTTCTGCTGCTTTTGTTAGACTTTGTCATTTCTTTATATGTTTCTGCTTTAACTAAAGATTTTTATCTCTTTTTTGCAAATGTAATAAATTTCACATATTAATTGGTGCTGTATTGAAAATTTAACTTTTAAAAAATCAGATATGCTTGCGTGGTTATTTTACTGCAATAAGTGAACGATAACATATTAAATTTGACTAAACTATAAAAAACATATATTTGTATGTAAAGTTTGATTTATTGAGTATGAATATGTATAAATGCTATTTTATGAAAAAATAGTTTTCGCTTCTATTAGGGCTTGCTATCTAACATCTTTTTTGATTTCCTGTGAGGAGGTGTTTGAGCAGAATGCTCCCGATGATGCTTGTGAAGCTGTTGATTTAGGGCTTTCAGTGAAATGGGCGACACATAATGTCGGTGCCACAAAGCCCGAGGAGTACGGTGGTTACTACGCTTGGGGTGAGACAGATGAGAAAGTCAAGAATTACAGTGACGGTACCTACAAATGGAATGATGGCAATAATGCTGTTGTCAAGTATTGTACAAATGGCAATGATGGTATTGTTGACAATAAAACGACTCTTGACCCTGAGGATGATGTGGCCTGCATTAAATGGGGCAGTAATTGGCGAATGCCCACCATTGAGGAGCAAAATGAACTCCGTGACAGCTGTATATGGCGTTGGACTAAAGTCAATGATGTAAATGGTTTTTGGTGGCAGGTCCAAACGACAACAGTATCTTCTTGCAGGCTGCAGGTTTAACTCCTTTATCGGACGTTTTATGACTTTTTTGAGATCGACTTGCTCAAAATGACGGGTTCGGGTTTGTTTTGTCGCGCATTTTTAATATGTTTGCATCATCGGTGTATATCGGTAATGCAAACATATTGTTATATATAATTTATTCTTATGTACGACTTGGCAATTATAGGAGGTGGTCCTGCGGGTTATGTGGCTGCGGAGAAGGCTGCTGTGGCGGGGTTGAATGTTGTCCTGTTTGAGAAACGTGAACTTGGTGGTGTGTGTCTTAACGAGGGTTGCATACCCACAAAGACACTGCTTTACAGTGCAAAGATGTACGACCACGCAACGGGTAGTAAAAAATATGGCATTACAGCCGGCGAGGTTGCATTTGAGTATAAAAAGATAGCCGACCGTAAAACAAAAGTCGTGCGCAAGCTGGTTGCCGGAATAAAAATGAAAATGGAGGCTGCCAACGTTGCTGTTGTGCGTGGTGAGGCTGTGATTGAGCGTGGTGATGCAACCGGTGTCGCAATAATGTGCGATGGCCAATGTTACGAGGCTGAAAAAATGCTCATCTGCACCGGAAGCGAGGCTTTTGTACCGCCAGTTCCCGGCGTTGAGGGTAATGATGCTGTGCTCACTAACCGTGAAATGCTTGCTCTGAACGAACTTCCTGCCAGTCTTGTGGTCATTGGAGGCGGTGTAATCGGAATGGAGTTTGCCAGTTTGTGTAACAGCCTGGGAATTCCTGTGACGGTAATTGAGATGATGCCCGAGATTTTGGGTGGAATGGACAAGGAGGTGAGCGAGATGTTGCGCGGAATTTATGCCAAACGTGGTGTCAAATTCTGTTTGCAGTGTAAGGTTACACGCATAGAGGGCAATGTCGTACATTATACTGATGCCGATGGCTGCGAGTTGCAGTGCGAGGCTGAAAAGATTCTTATGAGCATTGGACGCAGGCCTGTGCTAAAAGGTTATGGTCTTGAAAACATAGCTGTAGATGTTGAGCGTGGAATAAAAGTGAATGAAGTTATGCAGACATCACTCCCGAACATATATGCGGCCGGTGACGTGACGGGTTTCTCAATGTTGGCGCATACAGCAAGTCGTGAGGCCGAGGTTGCTGTAAATCACATTCTTGGTGTAAAGGATATTATGGAGTACAATGCAGTCCCCGGGGTGGTGTATACAAACCCAGAGATGGCTTCTGTCGGGCTCACCGAGGAGCAGGCTGCGGCTGCCGGTGTTGAGTATCGTGTGCATAAATTGCCTATGACATACTCGGGGCGTTTTGTTGCTGAGAATGAGGGTGTTATGGGTCTTTGCAAAGCTGTTGTATCGGCCGATGGTAAGATTTTGGGTGTGCATATACTCGGTAACTCCTCAAGCGAGTTCATCTGTGCGGCCTGTATGGCTATTGCAGGCGGTTTTACGGTTGAACAACTTGAACGCACGGTTTTTCCGCATCCCACAGTTAGTGAGATATTGAAAGAGGTTATGGTTTGACCGTAAAAGTAAGTTTTAAAGAAAAATATAGTTTTTGAAAACTATTAGGCAAATATTTAGGTTAGTTGTATAAAAAGTGATTATTTTGCTTAACAAAAGATTTTTCAAAAATGAAAGATATAAAAGTAAAGCCGGCCGAAGGTAAGCTGGGTGTGATGTGTGTTGGATTGGGAGCTGTTACCACAACAGCTGTCATTGGTGTGCTGATGTCGCGCAAAGGGCTTTCTAAACCTGTCGGTTCGTTTGCTTGCAATGGTGTTATGCGTGTTGGCAGTGGGCGTGAAAAATGTTACAAAGAGGTGAAAGATTTAGTCTCCATTGCAAATCTTGACGATATTGTGTTCGGCGCTTGGGACCTCTATGAAGATGATGCCTATGAAGCAGCCATTAAGGCCGCTGTTCTCAAGCCTCAGGATATAGAACCGGTGAAGGATGAACTGAGGGTTATTCGTCCATATAAGGCACTCTTCGACAAGAGCTACACAAGCAATATTGATGGGCCTAACGTTAAGGTTGGCGGAACACGCTGGGAACTCTCGGAACAGTTACGCGAGGATATACGCAACTTCAAATCGGCAAACGGTTGCGACCGTGTAGTTGTTGTATGGATTGCAAGTACCGAAAGGTTTATCCCCCGTAACGATGATGTACACGGTAGCCTAAAGGCTTTTGAAGCCGCAATGAAAAACAATGATGTGGCAAATGTAGCTCCCAGTATGTGCTATGCATACGCAGCTATGCGCGAAGGATGCCCTTTTGTTATGGGAGCTCCTAATCTCTCTATAGATATTCCTGCAATGTGGGAACTTGCATCAGAGACCGGAATGCCTATTGCCGGCAAGGATTTCAAGAGTGGCCAGACGATGATGAAGACAGTTCTCGCTCCGGCTTTCTTTACCCGTCAGTTGGGAGTTACCGGCTGGTTCTCTACCAATATACTTGGAAACCGTGACGGTATGGTACTTGATAACCCGGATAACTTTGAAACCAAGCGTCGTAGCAAAGTCTCGGCCTTGGAGAATATTCTCGACAGTGAGGTCTACCCCGATTTATACTCGGATATGTATCACAAGGTGTGTATCAATTACTATCCTCCACGCGGTGATGAGAAAGAGAGTTGGGACAATATAGATATTTTCGGATGGATGGGGTATCCAATGACAATAAAGGTTAACTTCCTATGTCGGGATTCTATATTGGCAGCTCCATTGGTGCTTGACCTTATTCTCTTCAGTGACCTTGCATTGCGTGCCGGAGAGTGTGGCATTCAGGAATTCTTGTCGTTCTATAGTAAAGTGCCGTTGCACAAGGACGGGAAAAAACCTGTACACGACCTTTTCAAGCAGTTTGCAATGCTTAAAAACAAGATTCGTGAATTTGCAGGTTATGAGCCCGACCAGGAACTTGATTGATGCGCAAAATTCAATGACATTGTTGTTTTGAGCTTCTTCACTGCATTCAGAATAGCATACCTTTTGAATATGCAACTTTTAAAAGTTGCATATTTTTTTATTTATTATGTGAAAAAATGCATAAAATAGTGGGGATATTATTTAAATATCCCTATATTTGCAATACAAAAGTAATAAATATACATTTATGAAAGTAAAGAATTCACGTCTTGATGCTATACGCCTGATTTTGTCTACACAAGAGATTGGTTCACAGGAGGAACTGTTGAATGTGCTTGCACAGGAGGGGTTTAAATTGACACAGGCTACATTGTCGCGCGATCTTCATCAGTTGCGCGTAGTGAAGACCGTTGGTCTGCGAGGGCGATACAGATATGTGCTCACACGTCCTCATCAGCATCGTCACGAATCGAAACAGGAAGATGTACGCCCTGTGACAACACCGCAAGAGGCAAGCGGTTTTATGTCGATAAAGTTCTCGGGTAATATGGCTGTGATACGTACCAAGCCAAGCTATGCCGGCACATTGGCCTACCACATTGACAACCACGACTTTCCCGAGATTTTGGGCACAATAGCAGGTGATGATACAGTGATACTTGTGATTGCCGAGGATGCGACAAGGAACGCTGTGCTAAGAGCATTAAGAAGCATAATTCCAAACATTTAATAGTTGCAGGGAATGGATAATGAGATTTGCAATGATGGTATTGAAATAATTGTAGCAAGTGCTTTTCACGAGAAGTTCGTAGACGAGATACTTGAGACAATCAGCGCTGCGGCGAAGGTGCGTGGCACAGGTATTGCAAAGCGTACACACGAGTATGTGGCGCAGAAGATGAAAGAGGGTAAGGCAATAATAGCCCTCTCCGGTGATGAATTTGCGGGCTTTTGCTACATTGAGAGTTGGGGCAACAAACAGTATGTGGCAAACTCCGGTCTTATTGTAAAGGATAAATTTCGCGGTCACGGCTTGGCAAGACGCATCAAAAAAAGAGCCTTTGAACTCTCGCGCCAAATGTGGCCCAATGCAAAACTGTTCGGATTGACCAGTGGAGGTGCTGTGATGAAGATTAATACGGAACTGGGATATGTCCCTGTGCCGTTTTCCGAACTGACTGATGACGATGCCTTTTGGAAAGGCTGTCAGGGTTGTGTAAATCACGATGTGCTTTTGCGCACAGAGCGTCGTTATTGTATCTGTACTGCTATGCTTTACGACCCGGAGAAGCACTGCAAAAAGTAAAAAAAGAAAAATGGATTTTATATATGGAAAAGAAAAAGGTTGTTGTTGCTTTTAGCGGTGGCTTGGATACCTCATTTACAGTGATGTATCTTGCCAAGGAAAAGGGCTATGAGGTGTATGCCGCTTGTGCAAACACCGGTGGTTTTAGCCCGGAGCAGTTGAAACTCAATGAAGAGAATGCCTATAAGTTGGGCGCAAAGGAGTATGTGACACTTGATGTGACCCGGGAGTATTATGAGAAGAGCCTGCGTTATATGATATATGGAAATGTGCTGCGTAACGGCACTTACCCCATCTCTGTGTCCTCTGAAAGAATTTTCCAGGCGTTGGCTATCGCACGTTATGCAAACGAGATTGGAGCCGATGCCATAGCACACGGTTCCACGGGTGCGGGAAACGACCAGATACGTTTTGATATGACATTCCTGGTGTGTGCACCTGGAGTGGAGATAATTACTTTGACACGTGATATGACCCTTACACGTGAATTTGAGGTGAACTACCTTAATGAGAATGGTTTCAAGGCCGATTTCGCAAAGCTCAAATATTCCTATAACGTAGGTCTTTGGGGTACATCAATCTGCGGTGGTGAAATTCTGGACTCGACACAGGGCCTGCCCGACAGCGCATATTTGAAGCAGGTTGAGAAACAGGGCGAGGAGGAGTTGCGCCTCACGTTCGAGAATGGTGAACTGAAGGCTGTAAACGGTGAGGTGTTCGTTGACCCCATAAAGGCAATACAGAAGGTTGAGGAGATTGGTGCGCCTTATGGCATTGGGCGTGATATGCACGTGGGTGACACTATAATCGGCATCAAGGGGCGTGTGGGCTTTGAGGCTGCAGCTCCAATGCTCATCATTGCTGCGCACAAGTTCCTTGAGAAGTATACACTCAGCAAGTGGCAGCAATATTGGAAGGACCAGGTTGCCAACTGGTATGGAATGTTTCTGCACGAGAGCCAGTATCTTGAGCCGGTTATGCGCGATATTGAGGCAATGCTTGAGAGTTCGCAGCGCAACGTGACAGGTACGGCAATCCTTAAACTGATGCCCAAGCATTTTGAGACAGTCGGTGTCGACTCGCCTAATGACTTGGTGAAGAACAAACTGGGTGAGTATGGCGAGGTGCAGAAGGGTTGGACTGCCGACGAAGCAAAAGGGTTCATAAAGGTGACTTCGACACCTTTGCGCGCATATTATGCAAATCATCCCGATGAAAAGATTTGATATTTAGAAGTTTAATATATCTTTGTGGAAGAGTTAAACAACTTCTAAACTATTTCTTTAATATATATGATAAAAGTTGGAATTATTGGTGGTGCCGGATATACAGCAGGAGAATTGTTGCGTCTGTTGCTTATGCACCCCGAAGTTGAGATAAAGTTCGTTCACAGCAGCAGTAATGCCGGGAATTACATAACAGATGTACACGAAGGGTTGCTTGGAGAGACTGATTTGGTCTTTACAGCCGAGATGCCTTTTGAAGAGATTGACTTGCTCTTCTTCTGCACAGCACACGGCGATACCCGTAAATTCCTTGAGAGCCACGCTATGCCCGATGAACTCAAGATAATCGACCTCTCGATGGATTACCGCATAAAAAGCAATGAACACGATTTTATCTATGGCTTGCCGGAACTGAACCGTCGCAATACTTGCAAAAGCCGTTACGTGGCCAACCCCGGTTGCTTTGCCACTTGCATTGAATTGGGACTGTTGCCATTGGCCAAGGAGCATCTGTTGAAAGGAGATATCTCCGTGAATGCCATAACCGGCAGTACCGGTGCGGGTGTAAAGCCGTCGGCTACCACTCACTATAGCTGGAGAGACAATAATATAAGTATTTATAAGCCTTTTGAGCATCAGCATATTCCCGAGATTATGCAGAGCATCAAGCAGCTGCAGCCCGACTTTTCAGGTAATATAGACTTTATTCCATACCGTGGATGTTTCCCCCGTGGAATTTTTGCGACATTGGTGGTGAAGTGCGACCTCGACATAGAGACCTTGTACAAACTCTATACAAGCTACTACGAGCGCGACTCATTTACACACGTAGTAGAAAGACAGCTCGACCTCAAACAGGTGGTGAACACCAACAAGTGTCTTATCCACCTTGAGAAACACGGCGACAAACTGTTGATAACATCGGTCATCGATAATCTGCTCAAGGGTGCCAGCGGCACGGCAGTTCACAATATGAACCTGCTCTTCGGTCTTGCCGAGACTGTTGGTCTGCAACTGAAACCGTCGGCTTTCTAATAAAAAAATCAAGTATATTACAATGAATCTGTACGATGTCTATCCGCTTTTTGATGTAAATATTGTAAGGGGCGAGGGTTGTAAAGTGTGGGATGATAAAGGTAACGAGTATCTCGACCTCTATGGCGGACACGCCGTAATATCCATTGGACACGCACATCCAGGATACGTGGAGATGATAGCCCGTCAGGTGGCTACGCTCGGTTTCTATTCAAACTCCGTTGTCAACACCCTGCAGCAGCGTGTGGCCTGCAAGTTGGGAAAGATAAGCGGCTACGAAGATTATAGTCTCTTTTTCATAAACTCCGGTGCCGAGGCCAATGAGAATGCTCTGAAACTCTCCTCGTTCAAGAATGGCAAGAGACGTGTCATAGCTTTCAAGAAGGCTTTTCACGGCCGTACCTCGCTTGCTGTCGAGGTGACTGACAACCCCAAGATTGTTGCTCCAATCAACGCCGCCGGGCACACTACATTTGTTGCGATGGGCGACATAGATGCTGTGCGTGCCGAGATAGAGAGGGGAGATGTGACAGCTGTGATAATTGAGGGAATACAGGGTGTCGGTGGTGTACAGATACCGTCAGTGACATTCCTGCAGCAGTTGCAGCAGTTGTGCAACAGTACCGACACGACATTGATTCTTGATGAGATACAGAGCGGCTGCGGACGCAGTGGAAAATTTTTTGCACACCAATGGGCCGGCATTAAGCCCGATATAATCACACAAGCCAAAGGTATCGGCAACGGCTTCCCTGTGGGTGTGGTACTGATAAGTCCGAAATTCCGGGCCGTGTATGGTGAGCTGGGAACAACATTCGGCGGCAACCATCTTGCCTGTGCGGCTGTTGAGGCTGTGCTTGATGTGATGGAGACCGAGAACCTGCTCGATAATGCGAACGTAGTGGGTAACTATCTTCTCGAAGAACTGAAGAAGCTCAATGGCATAAAAGAGGTCCGTGGTCAGGGACTGATGATTGGCATTGAGTTCGATGAACCGGTCAAGGATATCCGCAGCAGGCTGCTATTTGAAGAACGGGTCTTCACCGGTGTAAGCGGAACAAATACCATACGTCTGTTGCCGCCGCTGACATTGACAATGGAACAAGCCGGGGAATTTATAGCAAGGTTCAAGAGGGTGCTTGTGAAAGGTTAAAGCTGAAAACTGAAAATTGAAAGCTCAAAACTGAAAGCCGGGTATTTGTCTGTAATGAGTCAAAATGATAAGAAAAAGCAGCAAAAGCGCTGCTTTTTTCTTATCATAGCTTCAACCATTCTGCCGGGTTGAGAAGTGTCTTCTCGTGATATAGCTGGAACAGCAGTCGCGGGTTGCCGTCCTCGGCGTCGATTGCTACATCGCCAATGGTGTCGCCGGCTTTTATTGTATCTCCGCTCTTTACACGTACATTTTCCACGTTGCAGTATACCGATATGTACTTGCCGTGGCGCACCAGGACACAGGTGTAGTCGTTGTGGTGGAAGACGGTAGAGACCGTGCCCTCGAAAATTGAACGGGCTTTCGCTCCCTTTGTGCCTTTGAATGTGAGTCCGCCGTTGTTTATCATAACGCTTCCCTTGCCTTCAACAGCGTTCCTTTCGCCGAACTTGTCGACAAGCAGATATGCTCCGGTTATTGGAATAGGCATTTTCTTCTTGTTGCTCAGGAATGAGCCCGACATTTTTGCGATGCCGGCATCACCACTGTATGCTACGCCATCTCTCTTTGTCTCAGTCTTCTTGTTGGCCGCAGCAGCTTTCTGCTCTTTGGCTTTCTCTGCGGCAATTACTTTCTCTACTTCGCGCTTTATGGCTGCATTCAGCTTGTTCAAGGCGTCGCGTTGCTTTTTCAACTCTGCCTGAACCTTTTTTCTCTCTTTCTCCAGCCCTGTGATAATGTTTTTCTGCTCTTTTTCCAACCTCTGTATTTTTGCACGTTCGGTCTCTTGCTCTTTCAGCGTGATGCTCTTTTCATTACGTGTGTTTTCCAGTTCTTCACGTTTCGTCTTTAGTTCGCATTGCTTTGTTTCCAGTTCTGAAATTCTCTTTTTCAGGCTGTCGGCAAGTTCCTTGTGCGCGTCCATATAACTGTTTGCGTATCTGTAGCGACGTGCCATTTTGTTGAAGTCGTCTGCCGAAAATACAAACAACATCTTGTTTTCGAAATTACAGTATTTGCGCGCCTTGCGCAGTGCCTCGGCATATTCGGAGCGAGAGATTTCGACGCTTTTCTCCTTATCCGATATATCCTTGTCAAGTGCTTTAATCTCTTTGTCGACGAGTGCCATCTTGTTGTCTAACGCACCGACCTCTTTTTGCAACAAATCAACGAGACTCTTGTATTCGCCAATCTTGGCTGTTATGATTTTCAGATTGTTCAATCTGCTGTTGATGTCCTTTTGTGACGACATCAGAATTGTTTCTTTCTCTTTAATCTCCTTGCGTAAGGTGTTGGCCTTGTTGCGCAGGCTTTCTATGGTGTTTCCTTGTGCTTGAGCAACCGAAGTGGTAATGAACAGGAGTGTGAGCAACAGAATGCTGCCTAATATGCGGTTTTTCATAGGTTCTGTTTAATTGACTTTATGAAGTCGTCTATGTTCTGCTTGAGATAGCTGTTGTTGACGTTTCTGCTGGAAAATTTAAATGGATTATTGTCGGCTTTGCTAAGCCCGATGTTGAGCTTTATTGTCGCATCGCCCTTGAAAGTGATACAAATGTTGTTGGGGAACGGTATGTTGCCAATCTCCTCAAAACCGGAGTAGAGGCACTCTATGCTTTCGCCGGTGCTGCTTAGTCCATTGCACGATAAAAGATGTCCGCTCTCTTTGTTTATGAGAAAACGGTATTGCATAGCTTTCTTGTTTTTTGTCTCAAGATGATAGCTCTCTCCTACATCCTTGATGCTCATCTCCTTCAACCCCTTGCAGGCAAGGCGTCCGTCCGGCAGGAATGTGTAATTAAAAAAAATCGCTTCCAGTACATTGTAGTTGATTCCGGAGAGTCCTATTATTGAAGCTTCAGAGTAAGGCATCTCTGTGTATGTCTTCTGCAGTTTGTTTATGAAGCGTATTTTATGTGGTAGAAATTCTATGCAGGCAGCCTCTATTAGCCCAAGTGGTGTGACACTGATTTGTATTCCCTCACCCCTTTTTACGCGCAGCTTGCCCTTTATGTTGACGCTGCCTTTTCCATTTACGGCAATGTTGAGCGCAGTGTTGCCCGACAGGTGTTGCAGGGCTGTCGTGTCGGGGGTTATTGCCGGGAGTGTGGCTATGCTTTTGATGCTCACATTTTCACCTCTCTCTCTGCCGGTCTCTTTTTTAGTTCTACAGCCAGTCAGCAACAGTGTCAATATCAAAAAAGCAAATGCAGTTATTCTAATTCCTCGAGCCATTGTAATATTTGCGTTTTTTTATTTTCTTCTCCAATATCTTTGTTTCTTCTCCGGCTTCGCGAGCCTTTATCCAATATGTTACAGCCTTGTCTATCTCACCGCATTTTGCAAAGATATCTCCAATGTGGTGAAGTACAACATAGCTTGTCTCGTCGTCGCTAAGTGCTATTATTTTTTCGGCGTATGCCTTTGCCTCTTCGTAACGGCCCGACTTGAACAGTATCCAAGCGTATGTGTCGAGATAGGTCAGGTTCTCTGGCTCTGAAATGATGGTTTTTTGGCTCATCTCAAGCGCCTTTTGTAAATTCTTGTTATCGAGCGAAAGGTAATATGAGTAGTTATTCAAGACATTCATCATCCCCGGGTTGTATACCAAGGCCGAGTCGTATGCCTCGTAACACTCTTTTTCCATATCCAATTCGTGATAAGTATCTCCAAGAACGCTGAATATTTCAGCGACCAGAGACGGGTCGGTTTCTGCATCCCGCTTTTCAAGTCCTTGCTTGTATATCTCTATACTTTCCCTTTTGTTACCCAACAGAAAGTGTGAAAATCCTTTGTAAAAATAGAGTTCCAATCTGTTGGGCATATACAGCAGTGCCTCGTCGGTGTATTTCAGCACAGCCTCTTTGTCTTCATTGTCTATGGCACACTGGAGCAGGCTTATTATCGCTCTGATGTTTTCGGAATCAAGTTCTACAATCCTTTCGTACACCGGGATAAGCTCGCTCTTGTCTGCTTTCTTGTATTCAAGATATTCGGCGTATGATTCGTGCAACGCCAATTGGTCGAATGGAAGTTGCAGCAGTTCCTTGTAAAAGGATTTTACGTATGCGCTATCGTGTGCGTCCTTGTATAGAATATATTGTGTCAGATGCTTTATTCGCTCGCTTGTGTCAAGCCTTTCGACTTTTATCAGCCTCTCATACGTTTTGCCAAGAGCTGTGTTGTTCTCGGTCTTTGTGTAAAGATTAAGGAGTGACACTAGCGTTGGTGCATCGTCAGGGCTTTTATCGAGAACCTTGCATAGTATCTCCTCCGCAGGTCCATATTCCCCAATCAAGGTGTATATTTCTCCAAGGAATGTCATAAAACGGGTGTCGTCGGGGTTTTCTGCAATTGCCTGCTCAATAATGGCAATCATCTCGCCGTGTCTGTTCAATAGCAGATATTGCTGGAGCCTTTCTGCGGTGAGTTCGCTCGACTTTCCCTCAAGGCTCTCAATCTTGTCAAGGATTTCCAGTGCCTTTTCAAAATTGTTGTCATTGTAGTATAGGAGATATAGCGATTTGTAAATCTCGCTTTTTGAGTGTGCATTGTCGACGATTTTCTCATATACGTCTATGGCTGCTTTCCAATTGCCTTTTCTCGCATATTGGTTGACCAATGCTTCGTTGTATGCTTCATTGTCCGGCTCTTTCTTTACAATGTTTTCAAGCATTCTGCACGCTATGCTATCCCGCCCTAAAACACTGTAATAGGGAGCAAGAAAGTATTGTATGGCAGTTGAAGCTGTGTCAAAACTGTGACAATGCTCAAGCATCTCAAAAGCCTCATCATACCTCCCTTGTGCCATAAGGGATGCTGACTCCAAATGAAAATAATCGACAGCACGCTTGCGTGCGTCGATGTCGTTTTCATTGCTTTGAGCCAATGCTGTGCCCGACAACAATAGCAGGAACAGGAGAATTATTGTGTGCCTCCACGGCTGTTTCATACGGAACTGTTTTTGTTGATATTCAAACTCCTGTATGTCCAAAACCTCCCGCACCGCGTTCTGTTTCTCCCAATACTTCACACTCTCTCCATTCAACTTGTTCGTGTCGTGCAATGACCATCTGTGCAATGCGCTCGCCGTCTGTTATTGTGAAAGGCTCATTTGAGAGGTTTACAAGTATCACACACACCTCGCCTCGGTAGTCGGCGTCGACTGTTCCCGGTGAGTTTAGTACCGTGATGCCTTTTTTGATGGCAAGTCCGCTGCGCGGTCTCACCTGTGCCTCGTATCCTTCGGGTAGGGCAATGAAAAGTCCTGTCGGAACCAGTGCTCTCTCCAATGGTTGCAGAACGATGGGGGTGTCAAGGTTTGCCCTGAGGTCCATACCTGCCGACAGCGCAGTGGCGTATGATGGCAACTGATGTTTTGATTTATTTATAATTTCGACTTTCATACTAATATAAATGCAGATGAGATAAAATAGTTGTTGTCTGTTTGACTTTTATTTCCTTTTTTATTTGTTGTCCGATACGTAAAACACCTTGTTCGCACCCGATGTCAGTTTGATGGTTTCAGGGTTCTCGCGTATAAAAGATTCAATGTATCTTATTCTGGTGCTGTCCTGCATCTCATCAATGGCTATGAGCAGTCCCGTCTCCTCGACATTCCCAAAATCGTAATTCACCGCGGTGCCAAAAATCTTCATTGTTGGCGACAGACCCATATAGGCATTGACCATTGGTGGAATGGCCAGGCCGAATTTGCGCACCTCTTGTTTTAGTATCCTGTAGTCCTCCTTGAATGTTCCCTCAGAGAATATTGCGGCGAGCTCTTTCTCATCAGTTTCAAGTTGTAAGGGATTGACCGGTATCACAAGTTCCTCCTCGTCGTGGAAATGTTTTTTCAGGAAGTATAGTATCATATCTCGCGCCTTTGTCAAGTACGATGGGTACATTGTCACTTTGCCGAACAGGAACTTGACCTCAGGAATCACCACGGTGAGTGCTCCCAGGCCATCCCATAGATTGTCGAGTGCGAAAAGACTTTTGGTTCCCATTCGTGTCGACTGGTATTCAAGGGTTACAAATGCACGCCCAAGCTCTACGGTGTAAGGCAATACTTCTTTAAGGAACTTTTCCGAGAAGTGGAACATTCCGTGTGCAGTTGCGATGATTGGTTCTCCTTTTTCGTCGAAACGTACATCCTTGCCGTGGATGTATCTGTATCCTCCGATGATGTCGTTGTTCTCGGGATTCCACACTATGAGCTGCTTGTATGGAACGTCCATAGTGTCAAATTCGTCAATGTCAAGTTCTTTTCCTGTGCCGCCACCTGCAGCGCGGAACGCAATCTCGCGCAGACGTCCGATTTCGCGCATTACGTTAGGTGAATCGGCTGCCGTTAATATATAAATTTCATTATCACTTCTTTGGGTAAAGCGCAATCTCTTATCTTCTGTCAATTCTGCTTTGAGCAGTTCTTTAGGAACCGGTGCAATAATGTCTTTCATATTATACTTGAATTATAGTGCGTACACTGCATTCTGGACATATTGTGCCCACTCTGTTGCATTTTTTGTCTTGTCAAAGGTTTGCCAGGGTATTGGCTTGCCAATTGTGACTTTGAATTTCTTGTTCCTGTTCTTGAACATTTCATCGCTGAGGTATAACATTGCTATGTTGAATTTTATACCCAGCATTTGATTGATGTTGGCAAGGCGGTAAAAGAACTTTGAGTTTTCGCCTTCAAAATGTATGGGAATGATGTCGCGTTGCGACTGTATGCTCTTTGTGATGAATGTTTTTTTCCAAGGCAGGTCTTTTATTATCCCCCTCTTTTTACGCGAGCATAGCCCTGCGGGGAACATTACTATGTGGTTGTCTCCCTGAAATGCCGCATTTACCTGCTGTGGAAAGTTGCGCGCCTGTTTGCCAGTCTTGTTTATTGGTACCCAGAACGATGAAATCTGTGGAAAGTTCATCAACAGGTCGTTTACAAGGAACTTGATTTTTCCTTTGTATATGGGGCCTAATATGTATGCCAAGCCAAGACCGTCCTGTGCACCAAGCGGGTGGTTGCTCACGAATGTGTATTTGCGGTCATCTTGTGGCAGGTTCTCAATGCCGTGCACCTCAAAGGAGTTGTTGAAATACTCCATAAAGGCGTTGATGAAGTCGAGGTCCTGCTTGTGACCGAATTGGCGCAATGCCTCATTGACCTCATCCTGATGGATAATCTTCTTCAGATACGAAACGACAAAACGAGGAACATATCGTGCCTTCTTCCCGGCTTTTGACGCGAGGATTTTCTCAACGTCTATTTGAATTATATCGTTCATAGTCATTTAATCCATTTATGATTATAATGCGAATATATGAGCAAACCGTCAATAGCCATTTGTGTTTACAGGCTATTTTGCAACAGGCATTCTGTATATTCGCACATTACTGCAAATATAGCAAAATAATATTAATCGTTTGTCTTTTTATCTGCAAAAAGAGGATAAAACGGATAAATGTATTGTGCGTTATTATTGTCGGCAGGGCTGTGTGTCTATGATTTTTTGTTCACATTGCCGCGCGAAGCAATCATTTCATTCTTTATCATTCTCAAGATAAATAGTAGGAACACAATGAGCAGTCCGGTGTTGCATAACAATCTTGCGACAGTGTTTTCGATTGGCAAATACAGTGACACTCCATATAAGAGTGCAAAAAGTATCGTGAACCGGAATATACTCCTCAAATCATAGTCTATGGCGTTCCTTTTTTGTCCGATAAAGTATGAGAGTGCCATTGCGATGAAGTAGCCGGCAAATGAAGCCCAGGCGCAGGCTATGTAGCCGTATTCGGGAACGAATATTATGTTCACGGCAAAAAGCAGTGCACAGCCGATGAAAGAGAAAATAGCCCCCCAATATGTCTCGTCGTTCAGTTTGTACCAGAAAGAGAGATTAAAATATATTCCCATAAATATCTCTGCAGCCATAACAATCGGCACAACCTTCAAACCATCCCAATAGTTGCTGTTTATGATGTATTTCAGGATATCCATATAGAATACTACCACAAGGAATGCCAGCATTGCTATTATGATGAAGTATTTCATTGCCTTGGCATACAGCACCTTGCTCTCTTTCTCTTTGCTGTTGCTGAAGACAAAAGGCTCGTATGCGTAGCGGAATGCCTGTATCAGCATTGCCATAATGGATGCAATCTTGACGGCGGCTCCATACACGCTTAGCTCCTGTATGCCTTTTTCTCCGGGGACAAGCCAGGTGTATATGATTTTGTCAGCATTCAGGTTCAGCACTCCGGCAATGCCCAATGCCAACAAGGGCCAAGAGTATTTCAGCATACTTTTCAGCAGTGTCTTGTCAAACGTCGGGCGGAACATCTTCAGTTCCGGGATGAAGAAAAATGTGACGCTTGCTGTGCATACAAGATTGATGAAGAATACATAGAACGCCTGGTTGTCGGGGAAGTAGATGTCGCCGAAAAGTTCGGGGTTCTTGGTGTGAAGATAGGGTAGTGCAACAAATGCAAACAGATTAAGGGCTATGTTTGTGAAGATGTAGAACAGCTTCAACGCAGCAAACTTGATGGGGCGTTTCTGAAACCTCAGGAGCCCGAAAGGGATAGCCTGCAATGCATCAAGCGACACCACCACAGCCATCATTCCAATGAATTCAGGGTGCATCTCATAGCCTAACGCCCCGGCAATTGAGGGCAGGAAACAGAATATGGCGGCCAAAAACACTCCACACAATGTGCCGATAACCTGCATTGACATTGAAAATGTCTTTGAGACATCAGCATTCTCCTTGCTTGCAAACCTGAAGAATGTTGTCTCAAAACCAAAGGTCAAGAGTATCAACAGGACTGCAGTCCAGGCGTAAATATTGGTTACGATGCCGTAGTTGCCGCTCTCAACGCTCATCTTTGCCGTGTAGAGCGGCACGAGCAGATAGTTAAGGAAACGGCCTATTATGCTGCTCAAGCCATATATGGCAGTGTCCTTTACCAATGATTTCAGTTTGCCCATTTTTGCTGTTTTAGAATAGTGTCCCTTGTTCGTTGTTGTTGAAACGGCTCTTGCCCAGATGTTTGTAGGCAAGGTCTGTCACCTCGCGGCCACGCGGAGTGCGTTTGATGAAACCTTCCTTTATGAGGTAGGGCTCATAGACCTCCTCTATGGTGCCGGTGTCCTCACTCAGTGCAGTGGCTATTGTGCCAATGCCGACCGGGCCTCCTTTGAACTTGTCAATGATGGTGCATAGTATCTTGTTGTCAATCTCGTCAAGTCCGTATTTATCAATGTTCAAAGCCTCCAGAGCCATCTTTGCTATGCCGTTTGTGATGTGGCCGTCACCCATTACTTGTGCAAAATCCCTGACACGTCGCAACAAAGCGTTGGCAATACGTGGTGTTCCACGGCTGCGGCGTGCAATCTCATACGTGGCATCCTCGTCGAAAGAAACGCCCAATATCTGTGCCGAACGGCCAATGATGCCGGCAAGCGTCTTGCTGTCGTAGTACTCCAGGTGCATATTTATGCCGAAACGTGCACGCAACGGTGCTGTGAGCAGGCCGCTTCGTGTAGTGGCACCAATGAGTGTAAAGGGGCTCAAATCTATCTGTATGGAGCGCGCCGATGGACCTTTGTCGATGAGGATGTCTATACGGTAGTCCTCCATAGCCGAGTATAGATACTCCTCTACAATAGGTGACAGACGGTGTATCTCGTCAATGAAAAGTACATCATTGGGTTCCAGTGATGTGAGTATGCCGGCAAGGTCACCCGGTTTGTCAAGCACCGGGCCCGATGTTACTTTGAAGCCCACACCCAACTCGTTGGCAATGATGTTGCTCAATGTTGTTTTGCCAAGTCCCGGAGGGCCGTGGAGCAACACGTGGTCGAGCGACTCGCCACGCATCTTTGCGGCTTGGACAAATATCTTGAGATTGCTTACAATCTTCTCCTGTCCGTTGAAGTCGGGGAAAGAGAGTGGTCTTAAGGCATTCTCGAACTCCTTGTCGCTGTTCTTGCCGCGAATGTTGAAATCTCCGCTCATATATGTTAGGGGTTTTCTTGTAAAAATATTTATGCAAAAATAGTATATGCAAGGGTTATTTGAAAATTAAAATCCCTTTTTATATGCCCCATTTGATTAAAATTGCAATAATCACAAACAGGATAAACAATAAAACGCCCCTCTTTTGTCCTTTTGTGAAATAGAAAAAATTTTTCACGTTATTTAATTATTGAAATAGCTTTGATTAAAAAAGTTGCACTACTTTTGTAGCTCATAACGACAAAGTTACAAATAAAGTTGTTACTTTGTTACGGCTATTGAAAACTTCTTATGAAACTGATTGTATTTCTGTTCAAACGCTATATACTGACGCTTGTGACATCGGTAGTGATATTATGCCTTACGTTCTACAAGCCTGTTGGGATTGTGCGTACAAATACGGTGGTGGAACTTGACAAGGTTGTACATTTTATAATGTACTTTACCCTGTGTGCGGTGTTTTGGTATGAGAGTTTCAAGATTACCCTTCATCCAAGAAAAATCTTTATGGTTATTTTTGCAGTGATTGTACCCATAATCTTCAGCGGTGTGATGGAATATCTCCAATATCTGCTCACATCCTACCGGACCGGTGATTTTGACGATTTTGTATTCAATACAATAGGTGTTGTTGTTGCGTCGGTATTCAGCCTTTTTGTTACAAAGCCATATATGGTGAAGCGTGAAAAAAGCAAGAGAGGCGATAACTGATTGCCGTGTCGCTTACCAACTCTTGTATGGGAAACGTGTCAGTCTTGAGTTGTAGTAGCGCTTGTCGCCTGTCACCTCTTCTCCTATGAAGTCCGGTTTCTCAAACTGTTCGTCAGGGTGGTTCAACTCAACCTCGGCAATCACAAGCCCCTCGTTGTCGCCAAAAAACTCATCGACCTCGAATATATGCTCGCCGCACCTTACAAGGTAGCGTATCTTGTCTATTATTGCCCCGTGACATATCTTCAATAGTTCAAGGGCTTCAGATGCAGGAATTTCTCTCTCCCACTCGTAGCGGCTTAAACCTCCGTCAAGCGATGGCCCTTTTATGGTGATGTAGCCTTTGTCGCCTCTCACTCTTACACGTGCCGAGTTGCCCCCCTCACGGCAAAGGTAGCCTTGTGCTATGCGGTCGCTCCGATAGGCCAGGGCCTTGTAGCTGTCGTTAATGACAATGAATTTTCTCTCTATTTCTAGCATCTATTTCGAGATTTAAGGCTGAGGGTGAATTGTGAAAAGTCGTATGTTCTCCGTTTTACCTTTATTACTCTCCCTTGTCGGCGAACTCCATCAGGTATGCTTTGATGAAACCGTCAATCTTGCCGTCCATAACACCGTTCACATCCGATGTCTGGTAGCCTGTGCGGTGGTCCTTTACACGGCGGTCATCGAATACATAGCTGCGAATCTGTGAGCCCCACTCAATCTTCTTCTTGCCGGCTTCAACCTTTGCCTGCTCCTCCATACGGTGCTGCATCTCCTTGTTGTAGAGGATTGAGCGCAACTGGCGCATAGCGTTCTCCTTGTTTTTTGGCTGGTCGCGGGTCTCGGTGTTTTCAATGAGAATCTCCTCCTCGGCACCAGTATAGGGGTCCTTGAACTGATAGCGCAAACGCACACCCGACTCGACCTTGTTCACGTTCTGTCCACCGGCACCGCCGCTTCGGAATGTATCCCAAGAGATACGTGCGGGTTCAATCACAACCTCGATACTGTCATCAACGAGCGGAGTCACAAAGACTGAACTGAACGATGTCATTCGCTTGCCCTGTGCATTGTAGGGGCTCACGCGTACCAGACGGTGAACGCCATTCTCGCCTTTGAGATATCCGTATGCGTAAGAGCCTTGCAACTCCAGTGTTACAGTCTTTATGCCGGCATCTTCAGCCTCCTGAAGGTTTGCTACAGTCACTTTGTAACCGTTTGACTCGGCCCAGCGCATATACATACGCATCAACATACTTGCCCAATCCTGCGCCTCTGTACCACCGGCGCCCGAGTTTATTTTTAGGACACAATCCATATCATCGGCCTCACCGCGGAGCATATTCTTCAGTTCAAGCTCTTCAATGGCTGTGAGTGCGCGTGTGTATGCATCGTCCACCTCGTGCTCCTCAACCATCTCCTCGCGGAAAAGTTCCATTGCCATCTCGGCCTCCTCAGTGCGGTTGTTGACCTCCTTATAGCCCTCTATCCACGCCTGTAGTGCCTTCACTTTCTTCATTTGTGCTTCGGCTTTCTTGGCGTCGTCCCAAAAACCGGGGGCTTGTGTGCGGAGCTGCTCCTCCTCAACCTGTATGATTTTTTCATCAATGGCAAGATACTGTTTCAGGGCGGCTGTGCGCTCCTTTATGTCCTTCAACTGGTCGGCTGTAATCATCTCTGTTGTGTTCTGTTTTAATTATTGCGCGAAGATACAACTATATTCAAAAATACGCAAGTATAACGCGCGCGTAAAGGTCGTTTCTTTGCTCCGGAATTGCTTTTTGTTGAAAAAATCCCATTTGATGGTTTTGTATATGTGCCTGGCTGTTGTACCTTTGCACGCGAAAGAAAAGAGAATATGAAAGCAAGCGAAGCAAATGTTAGACAGGCTGTTGAACTTTTGAAGGTGCTCATCAGCACTCCTTCAATAAGCCGCGAGGAGGGTGATGCTACCGACAAACTGCAGCTCTTCATCGAGCGTGGAGCGCCGGTGAGGTGCGAGGTGCACCGTCATCTCAACAACCTGTGGTGTGTTGCTCCGGGGTTCGATGCTTCGCGTCCAACGCTGCTGCTTGATGCTCACATTGATACTGTCAAGCCGGTGACAGGGTGGAGCAAGCACCCTTTTACCCCCATTGTGGAGGGTGATGTCATTTATGGTCTTGGCAGCAATGACGATGGCGCTTCACTTGTTGCTCTTTTGCAAGTGTTCTATAATATTTGTCAAACCCCACAACAGTACAATACTGTTTTTCTTGCCTCGGCCGAAGAAGAAGTATCGGGTGCTAACGGCATAGAGGCTGTTCTGCCACATCTGCCTGCAATCAGTTGTGCAATAATAGGTGAGCCGACGTCGATGCAGCCGGCTGTTGCCGAGAAGGGGCTTATGGTACTTGACTGCATTGCCGAGGGCATCTCGGGGCACGCTGCGCGCAATGAAGGTGTGAACGCACTTTACAAGGCTTTGACCGACATTGAGTGGTTCCGCAACCACAAATACGATAAAGCATCGGGGCTCTTGGGTGATGTAAAGATGACAGTCACTCAAATAAGTGCCGGCACGCAGCATAACGTTATACCGGACAAATGCAGCTATGTGGTTGATATACGCAGTAATGAATGCTATTCTAATCAGGAGCTGCTGGGTATAATAAAGTCGAATGTCGGCAGCAATGTCACAGCCCGTTCAACAAGGCTCAACTCCTCGTCGATAGCGTTGGAGCATCCACTTGTGCAGCGCTCAGTTGCAATGGGTGGCGTGCCCTACGGTTCGCCAACACTCTCTAACAATGCTCTGCTGGGTGGTATCCCGGCATTGAAGATGGGACCCGGTGATACAACACGTTCACACACAGCCAATGAGTTTGTCCTCATAAGCGAAATACGCGACGGCATTGAAAAATTCTGTACAATGCTCGATGGGTTGAAGCTTTAGTCAGCCTTTCATTGCCAGCGCCTTGTTCTCACAAGCCTCCATAATCTCGCGTTCGCCCTCGCCCTTGTCGTTGATGCCGCACAGGTGCAGTATGCCGTGGATAATCACGCGGTGCAGTTCCTGCTCGTATGTCGCACCAACCTGTTCGCTGTTGCTGCGCACGGTGTCGAGCGAGATGAAAAGGTCGCCGCTGATTACATCATCCTCGCAGTAGTCAAAGGTGATGATGTCGGTATAATAGTCGTGCTGCAGGTACTCACGGTTTACCTCAAGGATTTTCTCGTCATCGCAGAAAATATAGGCAATGTCGCCGACTTTTTTGCCATACGAGGCTGCAACAGCCTTAATCCACGCAGTTGTCTCTCGTCTCTTTATTGCGGGCATCTTCACGCCCTCGGTCTGGTAGCTTATCATAATATCAAATTTTATCCAAAGAAAATATATCCCACAACTATTGCCGCTATTATGCCGGCAAGGTCGGCCAGCAGTCCACAGGTGAGTGCGTGTCGCGTCTTTCTTATTCCCACGCTGCCAAAATAGACTGCAAGAATGTAGAATGTGGTGTCTGTCGCGCCCTGGAAAATGCACGCCAGACGTCCGGCGAAGGAGTCGGCGCCGTATGTGTTCATCGCATCTACCATCATTCCGCGCGCTCCGCTGCCACTTAGTGGTTTCATAATAGCAGTCGGCAATGCTCCAACGAAATCAGTATCAGCTCCAAGTGCAGCAGCGCAACGGGCAATGCCGTCCATAATAACATCCATTCCTCCCGATGCACGGAACACTGCTATTGCAACCAATATGGCAATGAGGTAGGGAATGATGCGCACGGCTGTGCCAAAGCCATCTTTTGCGCCCTCAATGAACGCCTCGTAGACATTGATTTTGGCTTTTACGCCGGCGAGAATGAACAGTATAATGATGGAGAACAATGTTACTCCTGCAACTGATGTCGAGAGGGCCTCTATACGCACTTGTGACAGTTGCATCATTCCCCAGGTACCGCCGGCAATGAACAGGCACACTCCAAAGAGAAAAAGCAACATTGTGCGGTTGAGCAGGTTTATGCGTTGGTATATGCTTGTCACTATAAGGCCCACCAATGTTGCAACCGTGGTTGCTATGAGTATTGGCAGGAATATGTCTGTTGGGTTTGCCGCGCCCATCTCGGTGCGGAAAGTGAGTACAGATACCGGTATCAGGGTCAGTCCCGATGTGTTCAGTACAAGAAACATTATCATCGGGTTGCTTGCGGTGTCTTTTTTAGGATTTATTTCCTGCAACTCCTGCATTGCCTTCAGGCCCATTGGTGTCGCAGCATTGTCGAGCCCCAGCATATTTGCCGCAAAGTTCATAAACATAGTTCCCATAGCGGGGTGTCCTTTGGGCACGTCGGGGAATATTTTGCACAGCACGGGGCTCAGCACTCTTGCCAATGCGGCTACAAGGCCGCCTTTCTCGCCTATCTTCATTATTCCCATCCATAGCGACAGCACTCCGGTAAGCCCTAATGATAGCTCAAAAGCGTTTTTGGCAGATGTCGTGCTTGCTGTCATCATCTCTGTGAACACCGAAGAATCCCCCATAAAAATCAGTCTGCCAAGTGCTATGACAAACGAGATTAAGAAAAATGCAATCCAAATATAGTTCAGTACCATTGCGCGCAGTTGTATATTCTTTGCGAAGATATAAAAATAGAGCTAATAAATGAAAGATGATGATTTTTTTCTTGCCCCATAAAACAAAATAGCGGTCTGTTTTGTTATCTATTCATATTCCGGTGATTTTGCCGGTAAGAACATTAAATTTAATCAAAATTGGATACAGCAAAATTCAGGAGGGAACTGCTTGAGGTACAGTCGGAGCTGCAACGCTTTGCCTATAAACTCACGGCAGACAGGGATGAGGCTAACGATTTGCTGCAAGAAACATCGTTAAAGGCATTGGGCAATATGGATAAATATACCCCGGGTACAAACTTTAAAGGGTGGGTATATACTATAATGCGTAACATCTTCATAAACAATTATCGCAAGGAGGTTAGGGACCAGATTTTTGTGGACCAGACAGACAATCTCTTCCACATCAACAACTCCCGCGAACTGGATAATTACATCACTGACAACGGCTACGATACTAAGGAGATTTACCGTGTCGTTCACAGTCTGCCACGTGATTATCGTATACCCTTTCTGATGCATATCTCGGGTTTTAAATACCGTGAGATAGCCGACCGTCTCGGACTCCCTATCGGCACGGTGAAAAGTCGTATATTCTTCACTCGTCAGCAATTGCAGAGTATGTTGAAGGACTATAAGTGAGAATGTCGGATAGTTATTATTCCTGAACAGGCACGTGTCTGTGTGTTATGATTGACAAACTTAAAGAGGCTGAGCCAAAATTTATATTTTGACACAGCCTCACGGTTGCTTGCCTGAATGCTATATGGCAATTATGCCTCTATCAGATATTTGCAATGCGCATAATGTCGGCAAAGAGACCTGCAGCCGTCACGCCGGCACCTGCTCCGTAGCCCTGTATGAGCATCGGGTACTCCTTGTAGCGCTCTGTGGTTAGCAGAATGATGTTGTTGCTGCCCTCGAGGTGGTAGAACGGGTGGCGCTCGTTTACCTTGCATAGCGAGACGCTTCCCTTGCCGTTCTCGTACTTTGCAATGAAACGCCAATGCATCTTCTCTGCCACCAATTGCTTGCGCTCCTCCTCAAACTGAGCATCAAGTTGCGGCAGCTTTGCCCAGAAATTCTCCAATGTGCCTTCGAACAACTCCTGCGGAATGAACAGATTTGCCTCAATGTCGCTCTGCTCTATTGCATAGCCGGCTTCGCGTGCAAGGATAACGAGCTTGCGTATCACATCCTTGCCACAGAGGTCAATGCGTGGGTCGGGTTCGCTGTAGCCCTTCTCCTGTGCCAGGCGCACAGCCCTGCTCATTGGGATGTCCTTGCTCAAGACGTTGAAAATGAAGTTCAGCGTGCCGCTGAGCACAGCCTCTATCTTCAAAATCTTGTCGCCGCTGTTAATAAGGTCGTTTATGGTGTTGATAATTGGAAGTCCTGCTCCCACGTTGGTCTCGAACAGATACTTGATGTTGCGTTGGCGTGCAATCTGTTTCAGGTTGTTGTATGTGGCATAGTCGGCCGATGCTGCAATCTTGTTGGCTGCCACCACGCTGATGTTGTGTGACAGCAGGTCACCGTATATCGTTGCTACCTCGCTGCTGGCCGTGCAGTCAACGAACACCGAGTTGAATATGTTCATCTCAATTATGTCGTCGCGCAGTTTCTCTATGCTGCTTGGTGCGCTCTCTTTGAGTGCAGCGCGGTAGTTGGTCGTGTCGAGCCCTTCGCGGTCGAAAATAGCGTTGCGGCTGTTGGCTATGCCCACGATGTTCAGTTTAAGACTATGCTCTGTTTTCAACTTCTCCTGCTGTGATACAATCTGCTCTATGAGGCTGCCGCCCACAGTGCCCACACCGCAGATGAAGAGATTGAGCACCTTGTATTCCGACAGGAAGAAAGAGTCGTGTATCACATTCAGTGTCTTGCGCAGCAGGTCGGCCTTAATGACAAACGAAATGTTTGTCTCCTGTCCGCCTTGGGCACAGGCGATGACATTGATACCGTTGCGGCCCAATGTCTGGAACAGTTTGCCTATGATGCCGGCGTTGTGGCGCATATTCTCGCCCACGATGGCAACTGTCGACAGGTCTGTGGTGGCGTGCACGCTCTCCATCAGGCCCATAGAAATCTCTTTCTCGAACTCTTTGTTCAGCACTTCACACGCCTTGTCGGCATCGACGTGTCGCAAACCTATTGATGTGCTGTTCTCCGAGGATGCCTGTGCGACAAGGAACACGCTGATGCCTGCATTGCCCAACGCACGGAAGATGCGGTGGTTCACGCCTACCACGCCCACCATACCAAGTCCCTGGACTGTGAGCAGGTCGGTGTCGTTGATGCTTGAGATACCCTTGATAAGGCGGCCCTCACTCTCGCTGTTGGCATCAATGATTGTACCCTCTCCATCCGGGTTGAAGGTGTTCTTTATCCTGATGGGGATATTTGCCTTGAATACGGGGTATATTGTAGGAGGGTATACGACCTTTGCACCGAAGTTGCAGAGCTCAGTAGCCTCGACATAGCTCAAGTGCCCGATGGTATAAGCATTGTTGATGACACGCGGGTCGGCTGTCATAAAGCCATCCACATCGGTCCATATCTCAAGGTATTCTGCCTTAAGTGTAGCTGCAATGATGGCGGCTGTATAGTCGCTGCCGCCACGTCCCAGATTGGTTATCTCCTCGCTCTCCTTGTCCTGGGCAATGAATCCCGGAACAACAATTATTCTCTCATTGCAACCATCGAACTGCTCGTGTATCAGCTTGTCTGTTATATCATCAGCAAGGATATATTTCTTGTGCTTTGTCTCAGTCTTTATGAACTGGCGGGCATTGAAACGTACTGCCCCGTCAATGAGTGCTGTCACTATGCGGCTCGAAATCCTCTCGCCATAGCTTACGATTGTCGCCTCGGACTTTGCGGTCATATTGTTTATGAGCGCAAGTCCCTGATATATGTTGTTCAGCTCGCCAAGCAGCATATCCACCTCCTCCAACAGCGCAGTGCGCTTGTTGTCATTGGTGATGACGGTATCTATCAACCGGTGGTGACGTGCAACAATCTCACGGAACTCTTCGTTGAATGCCGCATCACCGTTTACCGCAAGGTTGGCGGTCTTTATCAGTTTATCGGTTATGCCGCCAAGAGCCGACACAACAACAATCACGCGCTCATTCCTTGCAGCCTCTTCAACAATCTTCTTGAGACTTAATATGCTCTCTACGGAACCAACCGATGTCCCGCCGAATTTCATAACTTTCATTCTCCGTCTGTTTTTTATGCAATTATTTGGGGGTATTGCAATTATTAAGGTGCAAATTTAATTTTTTTGCTCTAAAACAGCAACAATTTCGTATCTTTGCATTCGATTATAACAAATTAAAACAAAATTGAGAATATGGTTTCGGTCGATGGATTGGCTGTGGAATTTGGTGGAACAACGCTGTTCAGTGATGTTTCGTTTGTGATTAATGAGAAGGACCGCATTGCCCTTATGGGCAAGAACGGTGCAGGCAAGAGTACTTTGCTGAAGATACTTGCTGGTGTACGCACCGCTTCGCGCGGTACAGTGTCCGCTCCAAAGGATACCGTCATAGCCTATCTGCCCCAGCACCTGATGACCGAGGACGGGCGCACAGTCTTTGAAGAGGCATCGCAGGCTTTTGCCCATCTCTATGAGATGGAGGCCGAACTCGACCGTATGAACAACGAGCTTGCAACCCGCACCGACTACGAGAGCGACGATTATATGGCGCTCATTGAGGAGGTTGCCACAAAAAGCGAGAAGTTCTATGCCATCGATATGACCCATTTTGAGGAGGATGTTGAGAAGACTCTCCTGGGCTTGGGCTTTGAGCGCACTGATTTCGGCCGCCAGACAAGTGAGTTCAGCGGTGGTTGGCGTATGCGTATAGAGCTTGCGAAGATGTTGTTGCGCAACCCAGACGTGCTGTTGCTCGACGAGCCCACCAACCACCTGGATATTGAGTCCATCGGCTGGCTCGAGGAGTTTCTTGTAAATAACGGCAAGGCTGTAGTGGTAATCAGTCACGACCGCAAATTTGTCGATAACATCACAACCCGTACCATTGAGGTTACTATGGGCCGCATATATGACTACAAGGTCAACTACTCGCAGTATCTTGTGCTGCGTGCCGAGCGTCGTCAGCAACAGATGAAGCAGTACGAGGAGCAGCAGAAGATGATTCAGGAAACAAAAGATTTCATCGAGCGTTTCAAAGGTACTTATTCAAAGACCCTTCAGGTGCAGAGCCGTGTGAAGATGCTCGAGAAACTGGAGATTATTGAGGTTGACGAAGAGGATACATCGGCATTGCGTCTCAAATTCCCTCCCTCGCCGCGTGCAGGACAGTATCCTGTGATTATGGACGGTGTGGGCAAGGCCTTTGGCGAGAAACGTATCTTCTCGGGTGCAACGCTAACCATTGAACGTGGCAACAAGGTGGCTTTCGTTGGCCGTAACGGTGAGGGAAAGTCAACGCTCGTAAAGTGTATTATGAAGGAACTTGAGCACGAGGGCTCTTTGCAGCTTGGTCATAATGTGCAGATAGGTTATTTCGCCCAGAACCAGGCATCGTTGCTTGATGAGGAACTCACGGTATTCCAGACTATTGATGATGTTGCAAAAGGCGAGATACGCAACAAGATACGCGATTTGTTGGGTGCCTTTATGTTCGGCGGTGAGGCAAGTACAAAGAAGGTCAAGGTTCTCTCGGGTGGTGAGCGCACACGTCTGGCGCTTCTGAAGTTGTTGCTCGAACCGGTGAACCTGCTTATCCTCGACGAGCCTACGAACCATCTCGACCTCAAGACAAAGGATATTCTCAAGCAGGCGTTGCAGGATTACGATGGTACGCTAATCTGTGTGAGCCACGACCGCGACTTCCTTGATGGGCTTGTAACCAAGGTCTATGAGTTCGGTCACGGCAAGGTGCGTGAACACCTGTGCGGAATCTATGAATTCCTTGCCGCAAAGAAGATGGAGGAACTCTGTGAACTTGAGCGTAAATAAAATAGATTGCGTG
>JAFYWV010000121.1 GCA_017546505.1 Bacteroidaceae bacterium | reverse complement strand
CGCTCATACGCCACCTTAGTTTATTCACAATGCATCTTTGTAAGATGCTTGATTTCAGTGCTTTACTTTCAAAAGTTTTATATGCCTTTGCATTTGTAGTTTTTTGGCTTAATTACGACCGTCATGTAGTCTTCTATGTAGGATTTCGCAATTTACGTAAAAACTAACACTGATTATCAATCAGTTAAAAATAAAAAGCATAGTCCCAATTACGGCAGCTTTTTATTGTATTGCATTATGCTTTGTCTATTCCTCGGGTGTAAACATCGGGTCCCAAGCGGGGAGCATAACCGGCTTTTGCTTTAGAACATCCAGTACCTTTTCGGGAACATACTTCTTGTCCACCACAAGGCGGAACATATACTCGTTGAACCACTCGTCGGTCATAATGAGTGTGCCGTTGAAGCCCGACTGTGCGCCCCAGCTGTTCTCGACCTGCCACTTCTTGGGGTTGCCCTCCTTGTCAAGGTCTACGGCCATAAGTGTCATTGCGTGTGATGAACCGCTGTCGAACGACATAATGCGCTCGCGCTTGTCCATCCCGAACTCAACGCCAAAGAGCTCCTCGTATTTGAAGTTGTTGAGGTCGAGTGTTCCGCGCTCCGAGTTGAGGTACTTGCCAACGTCGCACGAGAAGTACATCATTGTGCTGTCCTTGATTGATGCAATTGCCATTGCCTTGATTTCCTCGATGGGGAGGTTGATGTAGAGCCAGTTGTGCCCGTCGTAGAGGTGGCGGTCGTACTCAATCTCGTAGCACTTCCAGTATGGACGTGCAGGGTCGTTCATAAACATCACATAGTCGTCCTGCATATTGATGTTTACATATTTTTCGTAGAATGCTTTGGGGGTGTATAGCTGTGGCTCTTCGCGGTATTTGCCGTTTGCATCCTTTGGTGCCCACATAAATTCGGTCGGTGGAACGCCATATACATTGGCAAGCATCTTGTAGACTACCTTCAACTGCTCCTTCTTCATATTCTGCAGCTCTTTCTCCTTTGCACCACCCTCGTGAGCCTTGCGAAGCTCGATGGCGAACTCGCGCAGTTTGCGTGTGAGGATAGAAGAGAATGCACTTGTGTTGTCGCTGGTGTAGGTCTCCTTCATAATGCCTTTGGGCACAACGCCATATTTTGCAACAAGGTCGGCAACGCCGGTGAATGTGCCGCCGTCGCTGAGCGGGTGCTTCAGGAGCCACTCCACAGTGCGGTCGTCAATGGGTTTCTTGCGTGTGTCGATGATACCCTGCAGGAAAAGGTTCGATTTCTCCAACTGGTCGAAGAAGAAGTTGTACACCTGTGAGAACTCGAATGCACCGAGGTTCTCCCTTGCTATCATCTTTGCGCGCATTACGTTGAGGCCGGTGAACAGCCAGCAACGGCCCGATGACTTCTGGTTTGTGATGCCTTTCGATGGCACGCTGTGGCTGAAATAGGTGTCAAGCTCGTTGAGGTTCTCCTGGTTTAATGCCAGTCCTTTGATTGGCTGCGAGAGCAGGATGTTCTGGAGTGCCTTCTCGGCCGTTGTGGGTTTGTAGCTGTCGCTCAGCTCCTTGAGCATCTGCGAGTTTATACCGCCGTTGTTCTGTGCTGTGGCTCCGGCCGACAGCAACAGGGCTGCCGCAATGCAGCTCAGTAGTTTTGTCCTTTTCATAATTTATACTCTTTTTTAATGGTTTCAATGGTTGTCGGTCGTCTGCTTTGAAACATTGACGTGCCGTTGTATCTCCTCAATGAAAGCAAGCGCCGTCTCTACATTTTTTACGTTTTCAACGGTGATTATGCAGCGTCCGTCGCCCTCGCGCACTTTGCAGTTGAATTGGCTGGTGGGGATGTAGCTCATTATGCTGCCAAAGAGTTCGCCGGTATAGTAGCGCTCGTTGCGTGTATCTACAAGGAAAAGATTCATCTTGCCTCCTTTGAGGTATATCTTCTCGATGCCCAATTTTTGTGCCTCGTGGCGCATTGTGACTACTCTGATAAGCTCCTCGCCCTCCTGAGGAATGGTGCCGAAACGGTCCTTCATTCTTGCCCTGAAAGCCTCAATCTCTTTGCTGTTTGTGAGTGAGTCGAGTTCGCGGTACAACAGTATGCGTTCGTTGCTGTCCGGGACATAAAGGGCGGGGAACAGCAGCTCAAGGTCGCTCTCTACAAAACACTCCTTCACATAGTTGTCGGCAGCGCTTTCACTCTCCTCCTGCATCAGAATATCGGCAAATTCATCCTCCTTGAGTTCCCTGACAGCTTCGGCAAGCACCTTTTGATAGGCCTCGTAGCCCAGGTCGGCAATGAAGCCGCTCTGTTCGGCACCCAAAAGGTTGCCTGCGCCGCGTATGTCGAGGTCCTGCATTGCAATGCTCATTCCGCTGCCCAGCTCGCTGAAACTCTCGATGGCCTCGAGACGGCGGCGTGCATCGGTGTTGAGGCTCTCGCGTGGCGGGGTGAGCATATAGCAGAATGCCTTGCGCTTGCCACGTCCCACGCGGCCACGCATCTGGTGCAGGTCGCTGAGCCCGAAGTTCTGCGCCTGGTTGATGATGATGGTGTTGACATTGGGGATGTCTATGCCGTTCTCGACAATGGAGGTGGCAATGAGCACATCGTGGTCGTGGTTGATGAATTCATAAAGTCTTTTCTCAAGCTCGGCGGGCTCCATCTGTCCGTGTCCTATGCACACGCGTGCATCGGGGACGTGTCGCCTTATCATATTTGCCAGCTCCTCCATTCCCGATATCCTGTTGGTGATGAGGAATACCTGTCCGTTGCGGCTGAGCTCAAAGCCTATGGCCTCCTTTATTACCTCGGCATCGAAATTGTGTATCTCGGTGTGTATGGGGTAGCGGTTGGGTGGCGGTGTCTGTATGACAGATAGGTCGCGCGCGCCCATAATGGAGAATTGCAGGGTGCGCGGGATGGGGGTGGCTGTCATTGTAAGGGTGTCGACATTTACCTTCAGTTGGCGCAACTTCTCCTTGACGGCAACGCCGAACTTCTGCTCCTCGTCAATGATGAGCAGTCCCAAGTCCTTGAACTTGACCTCTTTGCTTGTGAGTTTGTGTGTGCCTATTACGATGTCCACCTTGCCTTCCTTTATCTCCTCGAGAACCTTCTTTGTGGTTGAGGCATTGCGGGCGCGGCTCAGGTACTGCACGTTGCAGGGGAAATCCTTGAGGCGCTCCTTGAAGGTGAGGTAGTGCTGATAGGCAAGCACGGTGGTGGGCACAAGAACGGCCACCTGTTTGCCGTCGGTTGCGGCCTTGAAGGCTGCGCGTATTGCCACCTCGGTCTTTCCGAATCCCACGTCGCCACATATGAGACGGTCCATTGGGCGCTTGCGCTCCATATCCTGTTTCACCTCGTTGGTGGCCTTGAACTGGTCGGGGGTGTCTTCATATATAAAACTTGCCTCGAGCTCGTTCTGCAGATAGCTGTCGGGCGAGAAGGCAAAACCCTCCTCCTTGTAGCGCTGTGAGTAGAGCTTTATGAGGTCGCGTGCAATGTCCTTGATTTTGCTCTTTGTGCGCTCCTTCATTCTCTCCCAAGCACCGGTGCCCAGCTTGCTCACTTGTGGTGCATCGCCCTCTTTGCCCCTGTATTTTGAAATCTTGTGCAGGTTATGGATGGAGACAAATACAACGTCGTCGTTGCGGTATATGAGCTTTATGGCTTCCTGTGTCACTCCGCCGTTGGGAATGCGCACCAGGCCGCCGAACTTGCCAATGCCGTGGTCAATGTGTACAATGTAGTCGCCTATGCCGAACTCCTTGAGTTCCTTTATTGTGAGCGCAGCCTTGCCGTTGCGGGCACGCTCGCTGCGCAGACGGAAATTGTGGAAGCGGCCGAATAGCTGATGGTCGGTGAAAAGGGCGATTTTTAGTGTGTTGTCGCAAAATCCCTCGTGTATTGTGCGGCCTATGGGTGTGAACGGAATATCGTCGCCACGCTCCTCGAAGATGGCTTTCAGGCGGTTGGCCTGGTGCAGGTCGTCGGTGAGCAGGAACAGTTTGTATCCCTCGTCGAGCAGGCGTTTGAAGTTCTGGCTTACAAGGTCGAAATCCTTGTGGAACAGCGGTTGCGGCGATGTGTCGAACTTTACTTTTGTGGTGTTCTTTACCGACTGTGGGCGCAACTGCCAATGTTTGGTGCTTTTTGCGTATTTCTCGACTTCGGCTGCCGTCATAAGCTCCGGCATCCGGGGCAAGTCTTCATCGGATAGTCTTGCCTGCAGGGTGAACCCTTCGTTGTTGAGCTTGTCTATGCAACCTCTGATGAATGTTATGTCTTTTGTTACCAGTATGGCGTTTTTGGGCAAGAACTCGGTTATTGCGACTGCCTGGCTGTCGGTGAGTTTGGGGACAATGGTGGCTTCGCCTGTGCGCTCTTTGGAGAGCTGGTCCTCAACGGTGAATGTACGTATGCTCTCAACCTCGTCACCAAAGAAGTCTATGCGGTAGGGAAACTCCGATGAAAAGGAGAAAATATCGATGAGGCTGCCGCGTACGGCGAACTCGCCGGGTTCATAGACGTAGGTTACCTCCTTGAATTTGAGTGCCGAGAGTTTTTTCTCCACCTCGTCGCGGCTGATGTTGTCTCCAACGGCTATGGTGAGGGTCTTCTCCTCGAGATGCTGCTGCGAGACAACCTTCTCGGCAAGGGCTTCAGGGTGTGTGACAATGACAAGTCCCTCCTTGCGACGGCGGTTGGCAAGGCGGCTCATAACCTCGGTGCGTAGAATGCGGTTGGCATCGTCCTCCTGCCCGTAGCGCATTGCACGGCGGAACGACGAGGGAAAGAACAGGACGCTGTTGTCGTTGGCAATCTGCATCATATCGTGGTAGAAATATCCGGCCTCCTCGGCATCGTTCATCACAATGAGCAGTGTCTGTTCGGGGATACGCTCCTTGAGACCGCAAAATATCATTGCTGCCGAACTGCCCGATAACCCCTCAAGGAGGGCGTGCTTCTTGCCCCCCTCCTCGCGCAACTGCATCAAAGCGTCGATGCCCGGGTGCGCAGCATATATGTTCTGAATCTCTTTTACTTCCATCTGTTCCATCAATGCAAAAATAGCAATAAACGGGCGAAATAGTATCAAGTTTGCTTGAATATTTCACGGCAAGTGCAGTCTATTTTTGGGGTTTGCCCCCAAAATGGCAAATAAAATTTATAAATTATCTTAAAAACAGCGTTAATTATTTTATTGTTGTATATTTGCGGTAAATAATCGTAGGACTTATGGATAATTATATCTACAGACTGGAGATGAAGGTGCGCGACTATGAGTGCGACATTCAGGGTGTTGTAAATAATGCCAACTATCAGCATTATCTTGAGTATGCCCGTCACGAATTCCTTGAACAGACCGGTGGCAGTTTCTCGCAGTTGCACACTCAGGGGGTAGACCTTATGGTCTCGAAGATAACACTTGAATACAAGCGTCCGCTGCGCGGCGGTGACAGGTTCGTTGTGTGCATAAATGCAAAGCGCAAGGGTGCCAAACTCATTTTTCTGCAAGATATATATAACCTTGCCGATGGCTCTCTCTCGCTCAAAGGAGAGGTTGACATTGTGTGCCTGAGGGATGGCCGTCTGACACGCGGCGAGGTGTTTGATGAGATGTTCGGGATGCTTACTGATAAAAAAGAGAGTTGAATATGGGTTCTTTAGTTTCTTTGTTGCTGCTTGGCGCTATATATTCGATAGTGTATGTAGTGAAAACCCTAAGGACAACCCCCGAGAAGGACGGGGGGCAGCTCTTTGGTGAGAGTTTTCCCACGATTGAGGTGCTCGAGCCCGAGCAGGAAAAGGAGAGCCTATTCCCGGTTGAGCCACCCGTTGCAGAGCCGGCAGCATCGCCTGCGGCCACTGCGGCTACTCCAAAAGTGAGAGCCAGTCATCGGGGGGCGAGCGCTGGGCATCCGTCCAACTCTGTTCAAGCAATGGCTCAGGAGAAAAAGGATACCGGTCTTGAGAGTGTCCCCAGGCACGGGGCTGCGGTGAAGCTAAACAGTAAATCCGAGGCAAAACGGGCTTTTCTGTATTCCGAGATTTTCAACAGAAAATATTGATAGACAAACGATAAACATACGACAACTATGAGTTATCCCATTATTACGGCTGCCGAGGCTGCTTGCTACATAAACAATGGTGATGGTGTGGGAATTAGCGGTTTTACCCTCTCGGGAACGCCAAAGACGGTACTGCCCGAGGTTGCCAAGCGTGCCGAGGAGGCTCACGCTGCCGGCAAGCCATTCAAGATAAATCTTTATACCGGAGCATCGACCGGCGACTCCATAGACGGTGTGCTCACACGTGCCAAGGCACTCAATTTCAGAGCTCCGTTCATTTCGAACCCAACTGTGCGCGATGCAATCAACAACAAGGAGATAATATATGCCGACCTTCATCTTTCTCTTATGGCGCAGGATTTGCGCTACGGTTATCTTGGAAAGGTTGATGTGGCAATCCTTGAGGCTATTGATATAACTCCCGATGGAAAGGTGTATCTTACGACTGCAGGTGGTATCGGACAGACCGTTGCCAACCTTGCCGACAGAATTATTATAGAGCGTAATACGTTCCACCATACGATGGGGCTGCACGATGTGTATGAGCCCAAAGACCCTCCCTACCGCACCGAGATACCTGTCTACAAGGCTTCGGACAGGATTGGAAAACCGTATGTACAGGTCGACCCCAAAAAGGTTGTGGGCATTGTAGAGGTGTGCTTGCCCAATGAGCAGGTGGTGTTCAAGGAACTTGACCCTGTGACACGCAAGATTGGCGAGAATGTGGCCAATTTCATTCTTGGAGATTTCAAGCGTGGAATAATACCGGCAACGGGTTTGCCCATCCAGAGTGGTATTGGAAATGTTGCCAATGCGGTGCTCAAGGCGCTTGATGACTGCACCGAATTGCCGCCGTTGGACCTCTACTCCGAGGTGTTGCAGGATTCTGTCATAGAACTTATGGAGCGTGGTCGTGTGAATGCCGGCAGCACCTGCTCGTTGTCGTTGAGCCAGGAGTGTCTGCAACACGTGTATGACAATCTCGATTTCTTCCGCGACAGGCTCATTCTGCGTCCGTCCGAGATTTCGAACCACCCCGAGGTCATCCGTCGTCTTGGTCTTATTGCAATGAATACCGCCATTGCGGTAGACCTGTATGGTTGTGTTAACTCATCACACATTGGCGGAACACGCCTGATGAACGGTATTGGCGGTTCGGGCGATTTTGCACGTAATGCGTATATCTCGATATTTATGACTCCATCGACACAGAAAGGCGGGGCTATAAGTTCTATTGTACCAATGGTGACTCACGCCGACCACACCGAGCACGATGTGCGTGTTGTGGCAACGGAGTGGGGCGTTGCCGACTTGCGAGGCAAAGGACCCGATGAGCGTGCCCGTCTGTTGATTGAGAACTGTGCACACCCCGATTACCGCAACCTGCTGTGGGATTATCTGAAGATTGCGAAGAACGGCCACGTTTCGCACAATGTTGCTGCGGCTCTTGCGTTGAACACAACCTATGAGCGTGAGGGTGATATGAGAAAAATTGACTGGGGCAGATATCTATGAACAGAAAGAAACTTGTAACAGAAATGGGGCGCATCAATAGCGATGCGTTTGCCCTTGCCGAGAAATTGCCGTTGGTGGTTGTGCTTGACAATGTGCGCAGCCTTCATAACGTGGGGTCGGTGTTCCGCACAAGTGATGCCTTTCGAGTGGAGCGCATTGTGTTGTGCGGCATAACAGCCACACCGCCGAGTGCCGAGATACACAAGACTGCATTGGGTGCCGAGGACGTTGTCGAGTGGCGATATTTTGAGTCGACAATGGATGCTGTTGCTGCCTTGCGTGCCGGCGGCTACAGAATATTCTCAATAGAACAGTGTGAGGGCAGCATTGCGCTCCAGGATTTTGAAGTGGTTGCAGACGGGCGTTATGCGGTGGTACTGGGTAACGAGGTGAAGGGTGTGCAACAGGCTGTTGTTGATGTATCGGACGGTGCAATAGAGATTCCTCAGTTCGGCACCAAGCATTCGCTTAACGTGTCGGTGGCAGCCGGTATGACAATCTGGGAGTTTGCCAAGAAGTTGGGAATGGTTTAGGGAAGCTGAATTCAGCTTTAAACCTCCTCCGGGTTGTTCTTGTAGTATTCGTTCCACTCTTCAAGGACTTTCTGCCAGTCGACAGCTTCGCCATCGGCAATGGCCTCGGCTTGCTGTACAGCCTCGTCGTGCAGTTTCTTCTCGGCGTGGCGCAGCTTCATTGCTTCAATCGTCGCATCGTCAAGGATTTGTATGCGGCCGCGGCGCAGGCACTCGTCAAGGTCGGCAGGGCCAAAGGCCTTGCCTTGTATGTTGAAGTCGGATATGTTGAACTCGAAGACGGTGCGCAATGTGTGTCGAACCATCTTCTGTTGTGAACGGTTGCAACGCATCTTGCTGTTGAGTAGTTTGCGTATTACGTCAATCTCGCGCTGTGAAAACTTTTTTCTTCCCATCTGTTTTTTGTGTTCCTTAAATTATGCACTCGTAAAAGTAGCTCTTTTTTGTCAAACAGGCAATAGAAAATCGGCTGTTTTTGCCGGAGAACCGTTTCTGCGTTTTGCAATAACAACGTTAAATATTGAATTAATGGTTTATTTAATAATAAAAAAGCGTACCTTTGTGGGGATTTTTTATTTTCTTTACACTGGTAAACAAAAAAACACACATATATGAAGGAATTTTTTAAAGTTCTGAGAAGATTTGTTCCGCCTTACAAGAAGTATCTGATTTTGTCGGTGGTATTGACTTTGGTGTCTGCAGTGTTGAATGTGTTCTCCTTTATGGTGCTCATACCGATATTGCAGATTTTGTTTAAGGTCTCCGAGCCTGTTGATGTTGATTTTATTGAGTGGGGGGCGATGAACTCTGACAATGTCAAGGATGTGCTGATGAACAACGCCCAATATTTTATGAACGAATTTGTGGCAGACCACGGCGAATCGTCGATGTTGTTGCTGTTGGGCCTGTTCCTGGTGGTGATGACACTGCTGAAGACTGCCAGTTACTTTGCCTCGTCGGCAGCAATAATTCCTTTGCGTACAGGTATTGTACGCGACCTGCGTACTAAGATGTATGACAAGATGGTGTCGTTGCCTTTGGGATTTTTCTCAAAAGAGAGGAAAGGTGATATCATTGCGCGTATGACCGGTGATGTGGGCGAGGTAGAGAATTCTATTGCCACTTCGCTCGATATGCTCATAAAGAATCCGATATTCATTGTAATATACTTTGCGACTTTGCTCTATGTCAGTTGGGAACTGACTCTTTTCACAATCTGTGTAATTCCAGTGCTTGGATGGATTATGGGAGCAATTGGCCGTAAACTGAAAGCCGGCTCGCTTTTGGCACAGCAGAAATTTGGCGAGACTACATCGCAGATGGAAGAGACAATAGGGGGCTTGCGCATTATCAAGGCTTTTATTGCCGAGAAAAAGATGGCCGACCGCTTCAAGAAGTGCTGCAACGAGATGCGTTCGGCAGTGATGCGTGTTACAATGCGTCAGGCGTTGGCACACCCGATGAGTGAGTTCCTTGGAACTTGTATCATTGTCATTGTGCTGTGGTTTGGCGGTACATTGATTTTGAGTGAAAATTCACCAATCTCGGCAGCGGCATTCATCTACTATCTGACAATGCTTTACAGTGTCATAAATCCGTTGAAGGAACTGTCGAAGGCGTCGTACTGCATTCCGCGAGGCTTGGCTTCAATGGAACGCGTCGATGCAATACTGAAGGCCGAGAACCCGATTGTCGACGGTGAAAAGGGTGTTGAAATACCCGATATGCAGGAGGGAATCGAGTACAAGAACCTCACCTTCTCGTATGACGGTGAGCGTAATGTGCTGAAGAATATCAACCTGAAGATTGAAAAGGGCAAGACGGTTGCGCTTGTGGGGCAGTCGGGCAGCGGAAAGTCTACAATGGTAGACCTTATACCACGTTACTACGATGTCGAGCAGGGCGAGATAACCATTGATGGGGTGAATGTGAAGGATATGAAGGTGAAGTCGTTGCGTGCTCTCATTGGCAATGTGAACCAGGAGGCAATTCTTTTCAACGACACGTTCTATAACAACATCACCTTCGGCGTGGAGAATGCAACGATGGAGCAGGTTGTCGAGGCTGCAAAGATTGCCAATGCCCACGACTTCATTATGGCAACAGAGAATGGTTACGACACAAGCGTGGGCGACAGGGGTTGCCTGCTGTCGGGTGGCCAGCGTCAGCGAATAAGCATTGCACGTGCAATTCTGAAGAACCCGCCGATACTTATTCTTGACGAGGCAACATCGGCGCTCGATACAGAGAGCGAACGTTTGGTGCAAGAGGCGCTTGAGCGTCTGATGAAGACACGTACAACAATTGCCATTGCCCACCGCTTGTCGACAATCAAGAATGCCGACGAGATTTGCGTGATGCGTGACGGTGAGATTGTGGAGCGCGGAAAGCACGATGAACTTATCAAGTTGAACGGCGTGTATAAACGCCTTAATGATATGCAGACACTCTAAGCTATGGGAAAGAGTGTAGCTGTGTTCTGTGCCGCATCGGAGAATATTGCTCCGGGTTATTTTGAGGCTGCAGCCGAGGTTGGCGCGATGCTTGGCCGCTTGGGTGCAACGCTTGTGTATGGCGGTGCCCGATTTGGGCTTATGGAGGCTACGGCCAAAGCGGCCAAGTGTGCCGGTGCGCGAATTGTTGGTGTTGTGCCCGATATTCTTGTTGAACGCGGGCGTGTGAGCGGTTTGCTCGATGAACAGGTGGGGTGCCGCAATTTGAGCGAGCGCAAGGATATTATGCTCGAGAAGAGTGATATAATGGTTGCGTTGCCCGGTGGTGTAGGCACGCTTGATGAGATTTTCCACGTACTGGCTGCTGCAACTATCGGCTATCACACAAAGCGTGTGGTGCTCTACAATGTGAACGGCTTTTGGAATATGCTCAATGCAACGCTTGAAGAGCTGTCGCAGGCGGGTTTTGTGCGTGGTGAGATGGAGAAATATTTGGTTGTGGCAAACAGTATTGCCGAACTTGAAGATTTACTAAACTAAGGAAAAAAAGAGATGACGATGGTAATAGGTATAGGCGAAACGGTTTTTGATATATTATTTAAGGATAATACACCTGTTAAGGCGGTGCCCGGTGGCTCGGTGTATAATTGTATAATCTCATTAGGCCGCTGTGGAGTGCCGACAGAGTTTGTCAGTGAGGTTGGTGACGACCGCATTGGCCGCATAATTCTGGAGCATCTGCGCGACAACAATGTGGGCTCGTCGGCGGTGTGCTGTTTCTCGGGCGGAAAATCTCCGCTTGCCCTTGCATTCCTTAACGAGAACAATGATGCCGAGTATCTTTTCTACAAAGACTACCCGAATAACCGTCTCGAGGTTGAATTTCCTGTAATAAAGCCCGGGGATATTGTTGTCTATGGTTCTTATTTTGTGCTTAACCCGGTGCTTCGCAACAAGACAAAGGCATTTCTGGAGTATGCCCACGAGCAGGGTGCATTGCTTTTCTATGATATAAATTTCAGGCAAAACCACGTTACTGAGCGTATAAAGCTTGCCGAGGCTCTGATTGAGAACCTGGAACTTGCAGACATTGTGCGTGGCTCGGCCGATGATTTCAAATATCTCTATGAGATGACTGACGCTGCAAAAATCTATAACGAGAAGATAAAGTTCTATTATCACAACTTCATCTTCACCAGCGGTGGCGGTGACGTTAGGCTCTTTACACGCGGTGCTGCTGCAACCTATCCCGTTCCACAGGTCAAGGTAGTGAGCACCGTAGGTGCCGGCGACAATTTCAATGCCGGTGTGTTGTATGGCCTGGTCAATGCCGGTGTGTCGCGCGAGGAGCTGTCGCAACTGACTGCTGCCGATTGGGACAATATAATTTCCAAAGGATTGGATTTCAGCGCACACGCCTGTACGCTCATTGAGAACTATGTCGACAAGGAGTGGGCAAGGAATTATGTAAAGGAAAATAGTTTGTAATACCGACTGATTGTTTTTGAATAAATATATTACCTATGAAAAAGATGTTTTTTGTGGCAATCGCTGCAATAGCCTTGTGCAGTTGCTCCGGCCATAATCACGATAGTGCCGAGCCGCACGAGGAGCACTCGCACATACAAAGTTTCACGGCTTATACTCACAGTGCCGAATTGTTTTTGCAGCACGAGGGGCTTGAGGTTGGCAAAAAGGCTTGTATCACGCTTTTTGCAACATCTTTGTCCGATTTTAAACCTTTAGGAGCCGACAATGCGACGGTGCTGCTCCGTGCCGGTGGAAAAAGTTACACCGCTACAGCCGATGCCGTTGTTGATGGAATGTATCATTTTGAGATTACACCCGAGGCTGCAGCTGACGGGATGCTTTATGTGACTGTTGGCGAGGAGACTGCCCACTTTGATGTCTGCGTGACAGAGTGTTGTGAAGGTCACGGTCACAGTCACGGTCACGAACATTCTCACGATGCTCATTCTCATTCTCATTCTCATTCGCACGATGCTCATAGTCACTCGGAACATTCTCACGCTCACAGCCACGCCCCTCATCCGGGACACGGGGCTGAGACTCCCGGCAAGAGCGGCGATGTCTCTTTTACAAAGGAGCAGAGCTGGAAAATTGATTTTGCAACAGAAGTTGCGACAGAGAGCAATTTCGCCGGTGCTGTGAAAGTTGCGGCAAGGGCAGTGGCTCTTCCCGACGATTTTACCACTGTGGTTGCCACAACAAGCGGCAAGGTGCAGTTTGCCGGAAATCTGCTTGCAGGCAAGCAGGTGTCTGCCGGGCAGCCGCTCTTTTATCTTGAGGGTGGTGATGTCACCGACAACGATGCTGCGGTGAAATTTGCCGAGGCCGAGAGTAATTATGAACTTGCCAAGGCCGATTTTGAACGAAAAAAACACCTTTTTATCGAGAAAATAGTTTCTGAACGCGAATATCAGACAGCCGAGGCGGCCTATCGCCAGGCTGAGGCGCGTTTCACAAGTATGAAGCGTAATTTCGGTGCGGGCAAGGTGACACTGAGGTCTTCAATGGATGGCTTTGTCGCTACATTGCTTGTTGCCAATGGCGATTATGTCGAGCCGGGAACACCGCTTGCAGTTGTGCAGCGTGGCGGTGGCGTAAATCTTGTTGCAGAGCTGCCGATACGTTATGCAGCCCAGTTGCAGGATATTGCAACGATTAATGTCGAGACTGCGCAGGGCGATATATACAATATTGCCGATTTTGGAGGTGAACCTGTTGTGGGCAGTGTTGCCAACAACTGCAATATGTTGCCGGTCAGTGTCGCTTGCGGGGCTCTGCCCGGTGTCGTTACCGGCAGCATTGTAACGCTCTACATCTCATCGGCATCACAGGCCGAGTGCCGCGTGGCTGTTCCTCGCACAGCGCTTGTCGAGGAGATGGGAAATATGTTTGTTTTTGTGCAGAACAATCCGGTTTCTTTTGAAAAACGCAGTGTCAAGGTGGGTGCCACCGATGGCCGTTATGTTCAGTTGTTGGAAGGCGTTGCACCCGGAGAGCGCATCGTGAGCAAGGGTGGTGTTATTCTAAAGCTATCACAGGGAGCCGCTGCACTCGACCCTCACGCCGGTCACGTACATTAAAACAAGTGTGGTGCTATGCTGAACAGGATTATAAAATTCTCTTTGAATAACAAGCTGCTGGTTATGCTGGCAGTGATATTGGTTGTTATCGGTGGTACATATTCGGCAAAGAATATCGAGGTCGATGTGTTCCCCGACTTGACAATGCCGACAGTGGTTGTCCTCACCGATGCGCATAATATGGCGCCCGAGGAGGTGGAGCGTCTTGTGACTTTCCCCATTGAGACAGCGGTGAACGGTGCTACGAATGTGCGACGTGTGCGTTCGTCATCGTCACAGGGATTCTCGTTCGTGTGGGTCGAGTTCGACTGGGGTATGGACATATACAAGGCGCGTCAGATTATAAGCGAGAAGATGGGCTTGCTCACCGGACAGTTGCCCGATGGTGTTGTGCCTATGCTTGCTCCGCAGTCGAGTGTGATGGGTGAGATTATGTTTGTGGGTATGCAGGCCGACAGCACTTCGATGATGGAACTGCGTACGCTGGCCGAGTGGATTGTGAAGCCGGCTGTGCTTGCCACGGGCGGTGTGTCCAATGTGACAATCATCGGTGGCGACTATAAGCAGTATCAGGTACTTGCCGACCCTGTGAAAATGGAGATGTACAATGTTGCGATGGAGGAGCTTGAAAGTGCCGTCGCGGCAATGAGTGTGAACATTGGTGCAGGTGTGGTGCGTGATTATGGCAATGAGTACAATCTGCGCGGAATGGGCCGCACAAGTGATGTTGATGAACTTGCCGCCACTTTGGTGAAGATGAACGGCGATGCGGCAGTGCGTGTTGCCGATGTTGCCGATGTTGTAATAGCTCCGGCAGTCAAGCAGGGATATGCTGCGCAGAACGGTGCACCGGCGGTGATTCTTTCAATATCCAAGCAACCGGGTATCAACACGCTCGAGGTTACACAGAACATTGAACGTAACCTTGTGAGCATACAGAAATCCCTGCCTGCCGATGTGACGGTGGATACCAAAATTTTCCGTCAGGCCGACTACATACAGTCGTCGGTGAACAATGTTGGGCGTTCGCTCATTGAGGGTGCCGTGTGCGTGGTATTGGTGCTGTTCCTCTTCCTTACAAGTCTTCGCAGTACAGTCATCTCTCTTTTTGCAATCCCCTTGTCGCTGTTGGGAACGGTGATTGTGCTCTATCTGCTTGGAATGGATATAAACACGATGACTCTGGGCGGTATGTGCATTGCCATAGGTTCTCTTGTGGACGATGCCATCATTGACGTTGAAAATGTATATAAACGGTTGAGGGAGAACCATCGTTTGCCGGTTGAGGAGCGCCGTTCGGCTTTGCAGATTGTGTTCGAGGCTTCGTCGGAGATACGTGCATCAATCATACACGCCACACTCATCATTATGGTGACTTTCACTCCGTTGTTCTTCCTTAGCGGTCTCGAAGGGCGTATGTTGAAACCGCTTGGAATGGCCTATCTCATAGCACTTGTTATGTCGTTGGTTGTGGCAATGACTGTGACACCGTTGTTGTGTAAAGTGATGCTCTCGGGTGATAAATATCTCGAGCGCAACGAGAAAAAGAATTGGGTCGACCGTTGGCTTATAACCGGCTACAGCAAGGGATTGGCATTTGTGTTGAAGTATGCCCGTCTTGTTATGGGCTGCGTGTTGTTGCTCTTTGCTGTCTGTATGCTGCTCTTTACTCAGATGGGGCGCAGTTTCTTGCCCGAATTCAACGAGAGTGCCCTGACAATCTCGGCTGTCTCTCGCCCGGGTGTGTCGCTCGAGGAGAGTAACAAACTTGGTGCCGTGATTGAAAAGGAGCTGCTGAAGATACCCGAGGTGACAAGCACTGCGCGCCGAACGGGCCGTGGTGAGCTTGATGAACACTCACAGACATCCAATGGTGCCGAGATTGACGTGAACTTTGTACTTGACGGGCGCAGCAAGGCTGCTTTTGTTGCCGATGTGCGTGAGCGCTTGGCTAAAGTGCCGGGTGTGGTGACATCTGTCGGTCAGCCTTTGGAACACCGCATCGACCATATGGTGTCGGGTACACAGGCCGACCTTGCAATAAAGATTTTCGGCCCCGATTTGAGCACACTCTTCAGCAAGGGAATGGAGATAAAGGGGTTGTTGGCTGCTTTCCCCGATGTGGTGGATGTGAATGTGGAGCAGCAGGTAGAGATACCCCAGATACAGGTTCGTGCCAATCGTGAGAAACTTGCATACTTTGGCATAACGATGGGTGAGTTCAATGCCTTTGTCGAGGCTGCTTTCCCGGGAAAGGTAGTTGGCAGCATATATGAAGAGGAGCGTAGCTTTGACCTTGTGTTGAGGCTGAACAAGGATTATACCGAGAGCATTGACGGTGTTAGGCAGGCGCTGATAGATACGCCTGAAGGAAAAGTTCCGTTGGAGACTGTTGCCGACATTGTGTCTGTTGGCGGTCCGGGTAGCATAAGCCGTGAGAATGTACAGCGCAAGGTTGTGGTGTCGGCTAATATTGCAAGCGGTGACGTCTCGGGTACTGTGGAGCGTGTAGCTTCGCATCTGGAGCAGGAACTGCGCCTTGCCGAGGGCTATCGCCTTGAGTATGGCGGGCAGTTCGAGAGTGCCGATTCGGCTTCGCGCACATTGTGGCTCACAACGTTGGTTGCCATACTTGTGGTATTTGTGTTGCTTTACACCGAGTTCAAGAGTGCGTTTTTGTCGGCTGTGGTGCTGCTCAATCTGCCGCTTGCATTGATTGGCGGTGTCCTGGCAACCTACTTTACATCGGCAGTGATGAGTATACCGGCTATCATCGGTCTCATAACACTCTTCGGTATAGCAACCCGTAACGGTATTCTGTTGGTATCACGTTATCAGCACTTGAGAGCAGAGGGAATGAATCTTGAGGATGTGATAATCAAAGGTTCTGCCGACAGGTTGACACCAATCCTGATGACAGCCTTTACATCGGCATTGGCACTTGTGCCTATGATTGTCAATGGTTCGGCGTCGGGTAACGAGATACAGAGCCCAATGGCTGTGGTGGTGCTTGGCGGCTTGCTGTCATCGACGCTTTTGAACATCTTTGTAGTGCCTGCTGTCTACCGTTGGGTAGTGCGCAAGGGCTGGGTGTAAAACTTTGTATTCTGCTTTACAGTATCGGCAGCACGAGAACTCGTGCTGCCGATACTGTCGTTAAATATTAACAATGTTTTGTGGATTATTAAATTTATTTATATTTAATTTTCCACAATGAATATTTGTTTTTCAAATCATTCCATCTGCAGCTTGGGTTTTAGGGCAAGATTTGGAATGAAGCTAATAGTATTTACATCTATGTTTTTGCGTAAGATTAATCTTTTAGTAACATTGTTGATGATGGGCATCAGTAGTGTGTGTGCCCAAAAGGTGGACTATTCTGTGGTTAATGCCGTCGAGGAGACCGGTATTGATTTTATGCAGGTTACAACTGCCAATGATTTTGTTTGTATGCCTTTGGTAAAACGTACAAGAACTACCTTCTCGTGGTTGTCAAATCGCATTCTCGATATATCGGTTGATGGGAAATACATCGCCTATGTGTCTGCCCGCAACAATACTACCAATATTTTTATTAAGGAATTGGGAAAACAGGGCGGTTCAATTCAAAGAACAAACCGTCAGTCTGTTCTCGATTTTTCCTATTCTCCCGATGGAAAGTCTATCCTGTTTTCCGAGACCAGAGGTGCTACTAACCAGATATTCCAGACAGATGCATCAACAGGATATGTGTGCCGAATGATTACTTCTTCAAATCAGGATTTTTCTCCAGTATATACTTCAGATATGAGCAAAGTCCTTTTTGCGCGTATGGAGAGCAATGGTATCGGTGTATGGGGCTATGATGTAAAAAGTAATTTCTTGTCAAGTTACACTACCGGTATGAACCCTTATCCGCTCAAAGGCGATGCCTGCTTGTGTGTACGTACAAGTGCTGACGGTTATAGCGAGATTTGGAGAGTGAACTACGCGACAGGTATCGAGGAGTGTGTGATTTCTGAGCCCAGGCGTAGCTTTACATCGCCGGTGCTGTCTCCCGACGGTAAATGGATACTGTTTGTCGGCGAGAGTGAAATCGTTACGCCAAAATTCTCATATAAGAATACTGACATATACGTTTGTCGCACCGATGGAACAGAGAAGCAACAGCTTACCTATCACGCAGCCGATGATTTGAGCCCGGTGTGGAGTAAAGACGGCAAGTACATCTACTTTATCTCCCAGAGGGGTAGTGCAGATGCTGTCGCAAATATATGGCGAATGCCTTTTGTGTACTGATTGTGATTATAAAATATAATTCATTAACTAAAACGTTATTGCTATGAGAAAAATGTTATTATTGGTTGTTGCATTCTTTGCAATGGCAACAACAGCATCGGCACAGTTTGCCCAGAGTAATGCAGGCGGTCAAGGAAAAGGTGGTAATATTTTTGCTTCAATGCCTACCGATGGTTATAATCGTGTCTATTTCGGTTATAATCCGGTTATTGTTGCTTGGAATGAGGGAGGTGCTCTTTACAATAAGATCTACCCCGCCAAAAACGGTTTGACCCTTGGATATTTGCGTGGAACAAACATCGTGAAATCGTTGCCTTTGTTTGTTGAGTACGGAGCAAATTTGCAGTGGACTTTTGGTAGAAGTAGAACTGATTGGGATTATACCGATTTGTCTACAAGATTTAATATGCTCTCTATCAATGTCCCAGTGAACGTTGCATTCCGTTTTTCATTCTTTAACGACGATTTTTCGGTAACTCCATATCTTGGTCTTAATATGCGTTTCAACGTCGTAGGTGTTACAAAGCATATATATGATGATTATGCCGGAGGAGGAGAAGAAGTTACTATCAAATATAATATGTTCAGTGAAGAAGACGAACTTGAAGAGGTTAGTGATGGCGTGTATAAAACCGGTATGGGTGAAGGCTACGCTTTGAAACGTTTTCAGGTTGGTTTCAACTGCGGTGTTGCATTCAGCTACAAAGAGTATACCTTTGGTGTAGGTTATGTGACAGACTTCAATAAGATTTTAAAGGCTGACGTTGATTATCCTATTACAGCAAGAATGGGTGTTACAACAATCTCTGTAGGTTATAACTTCTGATATTCGGGGGTAAATGATAAAAAAATGCGAGCTTTACCGCTCGCATTTTTTGTCCTCTTATCTCTCTTCCCCACATCAGTTTCTCCTGCAGGTTCTGATTGGATTCTCGTTGTGTTGAATGAGATTTTTGAAGTTTTTATGATATGGCCGTTAAAAAACATTAAAATTCTCTTGTTTGTTAATTCTATTTGTATTTAATTTGCTTAAAGTAAAGTTGTTGGCTTTAAGACTTGATGTTTTTTACATTGTGTTACGTTGTATAATCGGGTTGGGTCGGACTTTTTCATCAGGAGACAGTGTGATGCTGTTGCAGATATATGACGAAAGCATTTTGTATACAGATTGTGATTGTATATTATAAAATATAATTCATTAACTAAAACGTTATTGCTATGAGAAAAATGTTATTATTGGTTGTTGCATTCTTTGCAATGGCAACAACAGCATCGGCACAGTTTGCCCAGAGTAACGCAGGCGGTCAGGGAAAAGGTGGTAATATCTTTGCTTCAATGCCTACCGATGGTTACAATCGTGTCTATTTCGGTTATAATCCGGTTACTGTTTCTTGGAGTGAATTTGCAAGTATTTACAATGAGTTTATGCCTATCAAAAATGGTTTGACACTTGGTTATTTGCACGGAACAAACATCGTGAAATCGTTGCCTTTGTTTGTTGAGTATGGTGCAAATTTGCAATGGACTTTCGGCAGATCAAAGATAGAAGCTGATGGGTATGATGAGAAGTTGGATACAAGATTGAATATCTTCTCTCTCAATGTTCCGGTGAATGTTGCATTCCGTTTTTCGTTTCTTAACAATGACTTTTCTGTAACTCCATATCTTGGTTTGAATTTCAGATTTAATTTAGGAGGTACATTGAAGGAGATTGCAACATATTATGAAGATGGTGAAAAGGTGACAGGTACTATGAAGTACAGGCTGTTCAGCAAAAAGGACCCGGAAGACGTGGAAGAGGTTCGTGATGGTGTGTATGTTGCAGGAATGGGTGACAGTGCTTTGAAACGTTTTCAGGTTGGTTTCAACTGCGGTGTTGCATTCAGCTACAGAGAGTATTCATTTGGCGTAGGTTATGTGACAGACTTCAACAAGATTGTAAAGCCTGACGTTGATGATCCTGTTACCGGAAGAATGGGCGTTACAACTATTTCTGTAGGTTATAACTTCTGATATCCAGGTTACATACGATAAAAAATGCGAGCTTCAACTGAAGTGACCCCAAAAAGTTGGACTGATTAATAAAAAGTTTATTGGAAAAGAGTTCGGTATTGCACCGGACTCTTTCCTTTTAATCTCAGTTTTATTCTGTCATTGTTGTAGTAGTAGATATACTTCTTTAGTTCCTG